>NZ_BCBI01000003.1:0-175446 GCF_001320565.1 Pseudomonas sp. NBRC 111132 | reverse complement strand
GTGGCTTGAAATCCAAGCCCCACACATTGTCGCTTCTACAGTTCATGAAATGTGCGTCATCTATGCCTGACGAATCGCGGGACAATGCTACGCTCGCGGAAATACTCATCACGGATACCTACCATGGAAATGAACTGGCACCAGGCCCTGCAAGAGAGCCTGAGCTGGCTGGCGATCGCCTCGTTCATCACCCTTGTCTGCTTCACTGCAGCCGCAGCACTGGCTGTGCGTTGCACGCGCTGGGGTAGCCAGTTCTGGCAGCTCGCCGGGCCCTATTTCAGTTTCAGGCGCAGTTGGCGACCGTTGCTGGTGTTTGCCCTTCTGCTGGTACTGACGCTGT
The DNA here is from genome assembly GCF_001320565.1 of Pseudomonas sp. NBRC 111132. NCBI lineage: Bacteria > Pseudomonadati > Pseudomonadota > Gammaproteobacteria > Pseudomonadales > Pseudomonadaceae > Pseudomonas > Pseudomonas sp. NBRC 111132. The sequence goes on along the minus strand of NZ_BCBI01000003.1, from coordinate 175,106 downwards.
TCTCGGTTCGGCTCAATGTGCTGTTTTCATTCTGGTACAACGGCTTCTACAGCGCCCTGCAGGGCCTCGACCAAGCCGCTTTCTGGTACCTGCTCGGGGTCTTCGCGGTACTGGCCACCATCCACGTGCTGCGCTCGTTGTTTACCTTCTATGTAAGCCAGGCATTCAGCATCAAGTGGCGGGTCTGGTTGACCGAGCGCCTGACCCACGACTGGATGCAGGGCGATGCCTACTACCGTGGCCAGTTCCTCGCCGAGCCGGTGGACAACCCCGACCAGCGTATCGAACTGGACGTCAATGCCTTCGTCACCAACTCGGTCACCCTTGCCCTGGGTGCGGTCAGTGCGCTGGTTTCACTGGTGGCGTTCACCGGTATCCTCTGGGGGCTCTCAGCACCGTTGACAGTGGCCGGGGTGGAGATACCTCGGGCGATGGTGTTTGCCGTGTACCTGTATGTCATCGTCGCCACCTGGGTCGCCTTCCGCCTCGGGCGCCCGCTGATCCGCCTGAACTTCCTCAACGAAAAACTCACCGCCAACTTCCGTTACGCGTTGATGCGCCTGCGTGAGAACGCAGAGAACATTGCCTTCTATCAAGGTGCGCAAGTGGAGCGGGGCACGTTGCTGGGCCGTTTTGCTGCCTTGATCGTCAATGCCTGGGCATTGGTGTTCCGGAACCTGAAGTTCAGTGGCTTCAACCTGGGGGTCAGCCAGGTTGCCGTGGTGTTCCCGTTCATTCTCCAGGCGCCGCGCTTCTTCAGTGGTGCGATCAAGCTGGGCGATGTCATGCAAACGTCCCAGGCCTTTGGCCAGGTGCAGGACTCTTTGTCGTTCTTCCGAGAGTCGTACGATGCGTTTGCCCAGTATCGCGCTACCCTCGACCGTCTGACTGGTTTTCTCGATGCTAACGAGCAGGCAAGTGGGTTGCCGCGAGTGACTACCGAAGACCAGGCGCATGCGCTGCAGATCATGGGGCTGCAGGTACTACGCCCGGACGGACACGCCCTTATCGCCGACCTGGACTTGAGCTTGCATGCCGGTCAGGCGCTGTTGATCAAAGGGCCATCGGGCAGTGGCAAGACCACGCTGCTGCGCGCCCTGGCAGGGTTGTGGCCGTATGCCGAAGGTGAAGTCAGGCGGCCGACGGGTCACCAGGCGTTGTTCCTGTCGCAGCGTCCATACCTGCCACTGGGTGACTTGCGTACCGTCATTGCCTATCCGGCAGCCGGCAAGCCCGAGGATGAGGCGCGAATGCAGCAGGCGTTGCACCAGGTCAACCTGGCCCACCTGGCCGAGCGCCTGGACGTCAGCAGCGACTGGTCACACATCCTCTCGGTGGGTGAGCAGCAGCGCCTGGCGTTCGCCAGGGTGCTGTTCAACCGGCCGCAGGTGGTGTTCCTCGACGAGTCCACCTCAGCGATGGATGAGGGGCTCGAGCATGCCCTGTATGCGCTGCTGCGCTCAGAAATGCCGGGTGCATTGCTGGTCAGTGTCGGCCACCGCAGCACGCTGGCAGGGTTCCATACCCACCGGCTGGAGGTGAACGGGCAGGGCGGCTGGACGTTGCTGGAGCAGCAGGCAGCGATGGCCTAGCCCGGATCGATCCAAGCATGTATCCGCCAGCCCCACCACCAGAGGCTGGCGGTCATGGACATGGCGGTGGTAGTGATCATGATCCTGTCACCTTCATTAGCGTCAGTCCCGCCAGGGTGGCGCCGGCAAACCCCGCCCCGACCAGGAACGTTGCCTGGAACCCCACACCATCCCACAACAACCCGGCTACTACGCTGGCCGCCAGCAGCGCCATACCGGTCAGCAGGTTGAACAGGCCGAAGGCGGTACCACGCAGGTTGGCCGGGGCGCTGTCGGCGATCATGGCCGCGAAAATGCCTTGGCTGAAGCCCAGGTGCAAGCCCCAGGCCGCTACCCCAAGGGCCAACCCGGCCCAGCCCGGCAGCAGGGCCAATAGCAGGTCGGCAGTGATCAGCAAACCCAGCCCGACCATCAGCACGCCACGGCGCCCCACCCGGTCCGACAGCACCCCGGCGGGGTAGGCCGACAGTGAGTAGGCCAGTGCCATCAATACCAGCACCGCCGGCGCCCACAAAGGTGCCAGGCCCATGTCTTGCGCACGCAGCAGCAGGAATGCCTCGCTGAAGCGGGCGAGGGTGAATAACGTGGCCAGGCCGATCAGGCGCCAATAGGGCGGCCCAAGGCGCCCCAGTTCGTGCAGTGCCAACGGTGAGCGTACCGGCCGCCCCGTGGCCGGCGTTTCAGGTTCGCGAACGAAGGCGATGAGGATGTATACCGCCACGAAAGCAGGGATCACCGCCACCCAGAATACAGTCTGGAAATGGCTCGCGGTCAGCCACATCAACACGATCGCCAACAACGGTCCGAGGAAGGCGCCCACGGTGTCGAGGGCCTGGCGCAGGCCGAACGCCGCGCCACGCAACTCGGCTGGCGTAACATCGGCCACCAGCGCATCGCGCGGCGCCCCACGAATGCCTTTTCCGACCCGGTCGACGAAGCGTGCCGCCGTCAGCCACTCAAGCCCCGAGGCCATGGGAAATACCGGTTTGGTCAGCGCACCCAGGCCGTAGCCGAGTACCGTCAGCAGCTTGCGTTTGCCCAGCCGGTCGCTGAGAGCACCGGAAAATACCTTGGTGATCGATGCAGTCGCCTCGGCGATGCCTTCGATAAAGCCCACAGCTACTACCGAAGCACCAAGCACACTGACCATGTACAAGGGCAACAGGGCGTGGATCATTTCCGAGGAGATGTCCATGAACATCGACACGAAGCCCAGTGCCCAGACACTGCGAGGGATTTTCGTCAGGCCCCTGGCGGGGCTGCTGTCTTCATTGCTGCGCATCTGGGCTCTCGGCAGAGTTGTACGTTCGAAACTGTAGGAGCCCCTACGCAGGATGCAAATCGGATGTCGCAAGTGAAAGCAGGTACATGCTCAGGCAGATAACCCCCACAGCTCTTAGACGGGCTGCGCACCAATCAACAGCTGCGCCGTCTGCAAACAGCACTTTTCTGCCTTGCGGGCGCTGAAAGCCCTATGGTCCAGTGCCCACTCCAACCAGAAGCCATCAATCAAAGCGGTGATAATCAGCGCGCTGCCCTTGGCATCTAGCGCCAGGTCTCGCTCGGCTGCGATGGCTTTGAACACCCCCTCAAGCTCCTTGCGGTAGTCAGCATAGAGTTTGCGATTGAGCTCCCGCAGTTGCTCGGAAGACACCGCCGCGCTCCAGAAGCCGAGCCAAGTGGTGAGGATGAACTCATTGAAAATGCTGCCCCGGAATGAGGAGCGGATGATCGCGGTGAGACGCTCCACAGGCGTACTGCCCTTGGTTTCCAGATAGCGGCGGGTCTCCTCGCGCAACTGGTTGGTGAGCTCCTGATAGGTGGCGAGCATCAGTTCGTCCTTGCTGGAGAAATGATGACCGATCAGCCCGACCGACACCTCGGCCTCGTCGCAGATGCGTTCGATGGTAGTGCCGGCGTGGCCGAAGCGCGTGATGCAGCGCATGGTCGCTTCGACGATGGCCTTGCGCCGTGTCTCTGGATCGACTCTGGTCCTGCGCTTTCGGGGCTTATCGTTCTGGCTGTCCACGCTCATGGCTGAATCCGTTTCTCTCACTGGAATGGCAAGCCCGCCCGATGCAGAGCACCGGGCGGGGACGCCAATCTAACAAGATTTACCGATGCGTGCAGGTGCCGAAGCTCAACCTCAAGCTGTTGCGCCGTTTTCCAGGTCCTGATCGAGGCGGCCGACCTGACTGAGCTCTTGTTTAATGTTTTGCGAGCGGCACAGCCACCAGTAAGCGAGCGCCGATACCGCGAGGCCGATCGGCATGCTGATGTCGGCGCCGTCCAGTTGCCGCGCCACGTAACCGGTGTACAGCCCAGTCGCGGAGAATGGCAGCATGACCACGAAGCCCACCAGGTAGGCACCAATGCCCCGCCAGTTCCAGCGTCCATAGATGCCTTTGGGCTTGAAAATTTCCCGGATAGAGAACTTGCCGTGACGCACTACGTAGAAGTCCACCAGGTTGATCGCCGTCCAAGGCGTGAACAGGTACAGCAGGATTGCGAGGAAGTCACCGAAGTCCTTTACGAAGTTGTCGGAGGCGGTCATCGCGATATAGATCGCCGCGCCGCCCACTGCCAGCATCGATAGCACACGCTTGAGCAGGGTCGACGTCTGGGGCTTCACCGTGTCGACGATGCTCAAGAGCGTGATCGACGCGCCGTAGAAGTTCTGTGCGGCACTGGTCACCAGGCTCAGCACGGCGAGAATCAGGACAAACTCGCCGAAACCGTGGAACACCATGTCGCCCAGCAGCACCAAGCCCTTGGCGAGATTCTGGCCGGGACTCAAGGCGGCGGCCAACGCGCCGAGGAGCATCATCCACACGCCACCGATCATCGCGCCCAGGTACGTCCACCAGAACGATGAGCGGACACTGACATTCGGCGGCAGGTAGCGCGAGTAGTCCGACACATAGATCGCCCAGCTCAACTGGTACGCGGCGGCAACAAAAAACTGCGCAAGGAAGGGCGTGGCCTTGAAACCGCTGAGGGTCAAGTGCTCCTGCGGCAGTTTCACGTAGACGCACAGGCCGACGGTAAACACCGCCATGACCCCGATCAGCAGGAACGCCAGCCAGCGCTGCACCTTGTGGAAGGTGTTGTAGCCGGCGATGGCCATGGCGATGGCCACTAGCGAGAAGAGGATCGCCGAGGGCTCCTGCGGGGCGTCGAACAGCTCGTGCAGGGTCTGCCCCACCAGCAGTTGGTTGAAGGCGTTGTAGCCAACGTAGGTGACGATGGCCACCACGTACACCAACAGCGCTCCCAAGTAGCCGAACTGCGGCCGCGACTGGATCAGTTGCGGCAGCCCCATCTGTGGCCCCTGGGTGGAGTGCCCGGCCATGAACAGGGTGCCGAAGGCACAACCGAGGAAGATGGCGATGGCGGACCACATCAGGTTGGCCCCCAGGCCGATGCCGATGATGCCTACCGCCAGGGTGGTCAGGTGCGCCTCGCCACAGAACCAGATTGGCCACAGGTGCCAAGCCTTGCCGTGGCGCTCGGCGAGGGGCACGTAGTCGATGGAACGGGTTTCCAGATTCAGCCGTCCGTTGGCGGAGGCAGTCTTGGGAGCTGACATGGGGTTCGTACCTTTATTGATATTGTTGTGAGCACAGCAAGGTCGTCGCTTCCCGCGACTAGGCCCGTTTCTCTTCCAGGGCTTGATGCAGCAGCGCTTCCAGGTCTTCGAAACTGCTTGGGCGCGGGTTGGTCTGCCGCGCCGGATCGCCCATGGCTTTGCGCGCAATGGCTGGAATGTCATCGCTGCGTAAGCCCAGCGAGGCCAGGGAAACCGGGATGGCAAGGCGGTCCAGGCACGCACAGATCGCCCGTTGGAAGCTCTCGAAGTCTTCGCCCGCCAACCCCATGGCGCGACACACCGGCCCCAGGCGCGGCTCGATGGCCGCGCGGTTGAAGCGCAGCACCCTGGGCAGAATCATGGCGTTGGTCAAACCATGATGGCTGTTGTAGGTGGCACCGACCATGTGGCTGAGCGCATGGACCAGGCCAAGCCCTTTGAGGAAGGCCACGCCCGCCAGGCACGAACCGATCAGCATGCGTCCGCGTGCTTCGAGATCGTCGCCCTGTTCCACAGCTTGCTCCAGGGAACCCCAGAGCAGCTCCAGCGCCTGCAGCGCGGCGCCGTCGCAGAGCGGATTGAAGGTTGGCACGAAGTAGGCTTCCAGGGCATGGATGACCGCATCCAGGCCGGTCCAGGCCGTCAGGTGCGCCGGCAGGCTGAGGGTCAGTTCGGGGTCGAGGATCACCGCCTGGGGACGCGCCAGCGGATGCCAGACGCAGCCTTTGATAGCGCGCTCGCTGTCGGTGAGCATCGCCGTGCTCTCGGTCTCGGCACCGGTGCCGGCGGTGGTCGGGATGCAGATCACCGGCGGGAAATCGTTGGCGACCAGGCCTTCGGGTACCGGCTTGTCGAAATCGAACGCCCACAACGGCAGACGTGTCTGCCGGGCCACCAGGGCCACGGCCTTGCCGCCGTCCAGGCCACTACCGCCACCGAGGGCGATGATGCCGTCGGCGCGCCACTCGCGAAACGCCGCGGCGCCTTTGAGCACGGCGCGATCACTGGGGTTGGGCTCGACCTCGCCGAACAGCCCGCATGCCAGGCCCGCATCGTTCAGCAAGTCCTGCAGCTCGGCCACGAAGGGCAGGCGCATCGAGCCCTGGTCGGTCACGATCAACGGCCGGGAAATGCCATGCCGTTTGCACAGCTCGACCAGCGCGGTCCGCGCGCCAGGGCCGTACTCGATGGGAAGTGGCAGGCTCCAGCTCTGCCGCGACAGGGGGGAAAGATTGTCAATCACGGTATTGCACCTTCAGCAGCGGATGATGGTCGACTTGAGTTCGCTGTACTTGTCCAGGGCGTGCACGGAGTTGTCCCGGCCATTGCCGGACTCCTTGAAGCCACCGAACGGGAAGTTCATGTCGAGCAGCTCGTCGTAGCAGTTCACCCACACGGTGCCGGCACGCAGGCGTCGCGAGGCACGGCGGATGGCGCCGAGGTCGGCCGACCAGAAGGCCGCCGCCAGGCCGTATTCGCTGGCATTGGCGACAGCGATGGCGTCGTCCAGCCCATCGAATTCGATGACGCTCAGCACCGGCCCGAAGACCTCTTCGCGGGCGATGCGCGAGGTGGCGTCAGTGGCGAAGATGGTCGGTTGCAGATAGTGGCCGCCGGGGACCGCCGCGCAGTCCTCGCCCCCCAGCAGCAGGCGCGCTTCACGCTTGCCCAGCTCGATGTATTGGCGTACACGCTGGTACTGGGCTTCATCGATCAGGCTGCCGGTGACGCTGGTCGGGTCCAACGGGTCGCCGGGCAGGTAGGCGCGCGCGGCCTCCAGCAGTTCGGCGATGAAGGCCCCGGCGATAGGGCGTTGCACCAACAGGCGCGAACCTGCGCTGCACACCTGGCCCATGTTGCTGAACACCGCAGCCGCGGCAGCCTCAGCCGCACGGTGCAGGTCCGGGCAGTCGGCCATGACGATGTTCGCCGATTTGCCGCCCAGCTCCAGCCAGACGCGCTTGAGATTGCTGTCCGCCGCATTGCGGCTGATCTGCCGGCCAACAGCGCCGGAGCCGGTGAAGGCCAGGCAGTCGATCTGCGGGTGCAGGCTGAGCAGGCGACCGGTCTCGCCATCGCCCGGCACCACGTTGAAAACGCCCTCGGGAATACCCGCCTCGCGGGCAAGGCCGGCAATGCGCAAGGCGCTCAGCGGGCTCTTCTCCGAAGGCTTGAGGATTAGGCTGTTGCCGGCGGCCAGGGCTGGGGCGAACTTCCAGGTCGCCATCAGCAGCGGGTAGTTCCAGGGCACTATTGCCGCCACCACGCCGACCGGCTCGCGGGTCACGGTGCCGAGGAACTGCGGATCGCAGGCGGGCACCTCGCCGGTGACCTTGTCGACCAGCTCGGCGAACCATTCCAGGCAGTAGATGGAACTGGGAATATCCACCGCCGTGGTATCGGCGATGGGTTTGCCAGTGTCCAGGGTTTCCAGCAGCGCCAGCTCCTCGGCGTGCTCCCTCATCAACGCAGCCCAGCGCAGCAGAACGGCCTTGCGCTGGCGTGGTACCAGGTCGGCCCAGCCACCGCGCTCGAATGCCCCGCGGGCGGCAGCCACGGCGCGTTCTACGTCAGTCCCACGGCACAACGCAACCTGCGCCAGCTCGCGGCCATCAATCGGGCTGCACACAGCAAGCGTCTCGCCTTCGCTGGCCCCCACATAGGCACCGGCGATGAACGCACGCGCCTCCACCACCAGGTCGGTGCTTCGTCCACGCCAATAGACGGCATCTCTGAGTTGCGGCATGCGCATCTCCTCATGTTGTTTTTGTTTAGGCTCGGAGATCCTATGGCATACTGAAAATCTATTCAATAGTGAGGCGGTTGCTATTGAAGACTTTTTCAGTAATGACCGAAAATGGTAGCGCTATTTTTTCCGCCAAGGTCACCAGAGGGCTCGGTGACAAATAGCGAGCTCGGCGTTGCCGAGTCCGCCGCGAGCCTAAAGCGGCGCTCTATTCCGCGGTTCAGCAAAGTTCCGTTACAAACATGTAAAGTTCGTAAATAAGATTTACTCGCATTTGCGATTCCCTATATTTACCACCCCTGTTGGCCGCCAAACTGTGTTTGCGGGGCCGGTGGGCGAGGGCTCCCGGTTTCCGACAGGGATGTGCCTTTTTGCTCATGAATCGCAGGAGATGTACCCATGCAGTGCAGAACTTCACCCAACAGCCTGGCCCTGGCGTTCGTCGCGCTGGCGTCGCCGGCCATGATGGCCACCGCGGCAGAAGCCGAGGAGCAGCGTGCGGGTGAGGTGCTGGAAGTGCCGGTTGCCGACAATGCGTTGGTGATCCAGGACACCCTGATCACTGCCGAGCGCGAAGCGCGACAGGCCCTGGGTACGTCGATCATCACCGCCGAAGACATCAAGCGCCACCCGCCGGCCAATGACCTGTCCGACATTATTCGCCGCGAGCCCGGCGTCAACCTGACCGGCAACAGCGCCAGTGGCGCACGCGGCAACAACCGCCAGATCGACCTGCGCGGCATGGGCCCGGAAAACACCCTGATCCTCATCGACGGCAAGCCGTCCAGCGCGCGCAACGCCGTGCGCTATGGCTGGAACGGTGACCGAGATACCCGGGGTGAAACCAATTGGGTGCCGGCCGAAGCGGTCGAGCGCATCGAGATCCTGCGGGGCCCGGCCGCCGCACGATACGGCTCCGGCGCTATGGGCGGGGTGGTCAACATCATCACCAAGCGCCCTTCTGACGAGCTGAAAGGCAGCGTCAGCCTATACACCCAACTGCCCGAAGACAGCGCCGAAGGCGCCAGCCGCCGGGCCAACTTCAACCTCGGCGGTGGGCTTACCGATAACCTCGGCTTCCGCCTGTATGGCGGCCTGGCCAAGACGGATGCCGACGACCTGGACATCAACGCCGGGCATGCCACCAGTGCACTGGTGGCGGGGCGTGAAGGGGTGCGCAACAAGGACATCAACGGGCTGCTGAGCTGGAAACTGAACGACGAGCATCGCCTCGAAGCCAGCGCCGGTTACAGCCGCCAGGGCAACATTTTTGCCGGCGACACCATGAACAGCAATGGCGGCGGCGACGTCGATTTCGTCTCCAGTCTGTACGGCCACGAAACCAACGTCATGCAGCGCAGCACCTACGACCTGACCCACCTCGGTGATTTCACCTGGGGCACCAGCAAGACCACGCTGGCCTACGAGTACGTGCGCAACTGGCGGCTCAACGAGGGCCTGGCAGGCCGCACCGAAGGTGCGCCAAGCGACGAGGGTGGAGCCATGTCACGCTTGCGCAACACGCGCCTGAGCAGTGAAGTTAACCTGCCGTTCGCCATGGGTAGCACCGAGCACGTGCTCACTTTGGGCGGCGAGTACCTGTATGAAGCCCTCAACGACCAGGGTTCGTTGCGCCCGCAAAGTTCCGACCCCACCAGCAATGGCGGGCTTGTCGGCTTCGATCGCAGCAGCTCGAAGATGACCGCACGCAGCTATGCGCTGTTCGTCGAAGACAACATCATTGTTGGCGACACCACCATTACCCCTGGCTTGCGCTTCGACCACCACGAAACCTTCGGCGACAACTTCAGCCCCAGCCTCAACCTGTCCCACAAGCTGACCGAAGCGCTGTCGGTAAAAGGCGGCATTGCCCGTGCCTATAAGGTTCCGAACCTGTACCAATCCAACCCCAACTACTTGCTGTACAGCCGCGGTAACGGTTGTAGTGTGCAGCAGACCAACAACGGTGGCTGCTACCTGCAGGGCAACGCCGACCTCAAGCCCGAGATCAGCGTCAACAAGGAGATCGGCCTGCAGTACGACCGTGGTACCTGGCGCACCAGTGCCACCTACTTCCGCAACGACTACAAGAACAAAATCATCGGTGATACCGATGTGCTTTACACCATCGGTACCGGCAGTCGCGTGACCCAGTGGGACAACGCCGGCAAGGCGCGGGTCGAAGGTATCGAAGGCAACCTCTTCATCGAGCTGACCCCGACCCTGGACTGGAACACCAACCTGACCTGGATGCTCGACAACGACAACCGCGAGACGGGCGAGCCGCTGTCGGTGATCCCGGAATACACCGTCAACACCACCCTCGACTGGCGTGCCACCGAGCAGCTGTCGTTCCAGGTGGCAGGTACCTATTTCGGCAAGCAGAAATCGCCGACCTACAACTACCGCACCCAGCAAGACTACGACAAGACCGCACAGCAGGACGTCGAGGCCTATGGCCTGGTGGACGTGAGTGCCGGGTACAAGTTCAACGCCAACTACGACGTGCGCGTGGGGGTGAACAACGTGTTCGACAAGCAGATCCTGCGGGGTGGCAATGCCAGCAGCTCGGGGGCAAACACTTACAACCAGCCGGGCAGGGCGGTGTTCGCTGCGCTGAACATCAATTTCTGAGACCCGGGCCGCTTTGCGGCCCATTCGCGGCGGACACGTTTTTCCAGGAAGCCAAATGTTTAAATTTCCCGCCTGGCTACAAATCCTCTCCCGCAGCGGCGCCGCGCTGCTCGGCGGCTATGCCCTCAGCTACGCCGCCAGTGCGTGCCTGGCTCGTACCCTGCCGCTGTCCGCCACCGACGCGGTCATCGTCGCAACACTGCCGGCCTTCATCTTCTACACCGCCGCCATCCTCTGGGCGTTTGCCTGCCGTGATGCCCTGCGCGCCTGGGCGCCGCTGGCGCTGGCAGTGCCCCTCAACCTGATCGGCTTCTGGCCGCAAGTGCTGGGGTGGCTGGCATGAAGAACACCTTCACCCAATCGATGGCCTGGCTGCACACCTGGGCCGGGCTGATCTTCGGCTGGCTGCTGTTCGCCATCTTCGTCACCGGCACCCTGGCGGTGTTCGACAAGGAGCTCAACCACTGGATGCAGCCGGAAATCCCGGCCACCCAGGTGTCCCAGGCCGACGCCGCCCGGCGCGCCATCACCTACCTGCAGGCCCATGAGCCGCAGGCGGGCAACTGGGGTATCAGCCTGCCGAGCGAGCGATCGCCTGGGTTGCGCGTATCCACCGGTGAGCGGCGCCACGGCGGTGGCGTGCAGCTTGACCCGAGCACTGGCGAGGCCATCGAGGTGCGCGACAGCGTGGGCGGCAACTTCTTCTTCCGCTTCCACTTTACCCTCGACCTGCCACGCAACTGGGGCATCTTCGTGGTCGGTGCGCTGGCGCTGGTGATGCTTGCTGCGTTGGTCACCGGTATTGTCATTCACAAGAAGATCTTCAAGGAGTTCTTCACTTTCCGGCCAAACAAGGGCCAGCGTTCGTGGCTGGACTTTCACAATGCCAGCGCTGTGCTGTTGCTGCCGTTCCACTTGATGATCACCTACACCGGCCTGGTGATTTTCATGCTCATCTATATCCCTGCCGGGGTCGATGCATTGTTCGCCGGCGACACGCGCGCCTACTTCCAGGCCCAGGGCAATGCACGCCTGGAACAGCCCCGTGGCGCGACAAGGCAGCCAGCGCCGCTGGTCGATGTGGTGCCGTTGCTGGCCCAGGCCGAAGCGCGCTTGGGGCCGATTGCTGGCTTGAATATTCGTAACCCCAACACTGCGGCAGCGCGTATCGAAATCCGCCCCGAGTTGGGCAACCGCATTGCCCTGGCCAAGGGGCAGGCGATGGTCTTCGATGGCGTCAGCGGGCAGTTGCTCAGCGACGTGCCGCAGTGGCGCGCGGTGCCTTTGACCCAGCGAGTCATGGTCGGCCTGCACTTCGCCCAGTTCGGCGGTTACCCGATGCGTTGGTTGTACTTCGTTTGCGGGCTGGTCAGCTGCCTGATGATCGCCAGTGGTCTGGTGCTGTTCTGCGTGAAGCGCGGGCGCAAGTACACCAGCACCACGGCCGATGCTTCGGCGCGACGATGGTACCGGGTGGCCGAGGTGTGCAACGTCGGCTTCATCAGCGGCCTGTTGCTGGCGTGCGTAGGGCTGCTGTGGGCCAGCCGGTTGCTGCCGGTTGACCTGATACAGCGGGAAAGCTGGGAGGTGCGTGCGTTCTTTGGCATCTGGCTACTGGCGCTGTTGCATGCCGGCGTCAGGCCGGCACGCCGGGCCTGGGCCGAGCAACTACTGCTGGCGGCAACGCTGTGCATTGGCCTGGGTGCGTTTGGCGGCTTTGAAGACTCGATGCGCCAGGGGGTTGCGACATGTGCGCTGGTGCTGGGGGTAATGCTTGGGCTGGCGGCCTGGCGGGTGCGGCAGGCGCAACCGGTGCCACAGAAGGCCAGGGCGGGGCGGCGCATGGAGGCCGAGGCATGACGATGTGGGTCATAGGCGGCGTGCTGTTCGCCTACGCCGGCATGCTCGGGCTGTGCCAAGGGCTGGAGCGGCACTACAAGCAGGTGTGGAATCGCACCTGCCCACGCGTGTTGCGTATCGGTCTGCGCAGTGCAGGTTGGTTGGCGTTGCTGGCTAGCCTGACGCTGTGCGCCCAGGCCTGGGGCTGGGCCATGGGGCCGGTGGCATGGTTCGGCGTGCTGTCGCTGGCGGGCTTGTTGCTGGTGATGCTACTGCCGTACTGGCCGCGGCTGGCAGTGGGGCTGGTGGGGGCGCTGCCGGTATGGGGATTGGTGCAAGGGGTTTCTTCGCTGTGAACTGAACGCTCCTGCAAGGGGTACGCGTTTGTTCAGTCGACGACATTGTTGCAGCCAAAAGCCTCGCAGCATGCTAAACCATTGGCCCCAGCCTGCTGCGAGAGAGCCCCGGTGAAAGCCATTCGCCTTACCTTTATCTGCCATGCCCTGACCCAGGCTCAGAAAACCGGAAGCCTGCACTGTGCAGATGATGGCATCTTGCCGTTGACCCAGAAAGCCGACGTTCTTCTGCCCGGCATGCGCGTGCTGACTGCGCCAGAACGGCGAGCCTGCGAGACGGCGGCGTGGTTGTCGGGGCAGGTGCAAATCGAGCCGGCATTGGCCGATTGCGACCTGGGGCGCTGGCAAGGGTTGTCGTTGAAACAGTTGCAAGCCGAGCAACCGCAGGCGTTGGCCGAATGGCTGCACGACCCGGCCAGTGCGGTGCATGGTGGGGAGTCGTTCGCTGCGCTGTGCCAGCGCCTGGCCGCCTGGCTGGCGGCCTTCGACAGGCCGGGTGAATGGTTGGCGGTGACCCACCCGATGGTCATGCGCGCGGTACTGGTGCAGTTGCTAGGGTGCCCGTTGACTGCTGGTCAGCGTATCGATGTGCTGCCACTGTCACGCCTGGTGTTGAGTTTCACCGGGCAGTGGCGACTGCGCCTGGGCTAAGGCTCAGAACGCGAGCTTGTAACCGATCAGTAACAGCATGGCGGCCAGGCACGGGCGCAGCACGCGGTCGGAGATGCGTCCGGTGAGGTGGCTGCCCAGGTAGATACCCGGCAGCGAGCCCAACAGCAGGTAGCCCAGCAACGACCAGTCCATGTTGCCCATGCCCGCGTGGCCCAGGCCTGCTACCAGTGTCAACGGTACGGCGTGGGCAATTTCGGTGCCGACCAGCCGGCGGGTGACCAGGAACGGGTAAAGCAGGAACAGCGCCACGGTGCCCAATGCGCCAGCACCGATGGACGTGAGGGTAACCATCACGCCCAGCACCACACCGGTCAGCACAGTGAGGATATTGAGGCTGCGGTCACTGAGGTGGTAGTGGTCACCGGCATGGCGGCTGGCGAAGGCCTGCAGGCGCGATTTGAACAGGATGGCCAGCGCAGTGAGGATCAGCACCACCGCCAGGCCTTGCTTGATGATCGCATTTAGCGCCGAGGTGTCGGTGTGCAGGGTGCTGAGGAACCACAAGGTCAGCGCCGCAGCGGGCACGCTGCCCAGGCTGAGCAGGCCGGTGATCTTCCAGTCGATGTTCTTTTGGCGCGCATGCACCCAGACGCCACTGGCCTTGGTGATGGCCGCATAGAGTAGGTCGGTGCCGACTGCTGTCGCCGGGTTGATGCCAAACCACAACAGGATCGGGGTCATCAGCGAGCCGCCACCGACGCCGGTCATACCGACGATGAAACCCACGACCAGGCCAGCAATGGTGAAACCGAAAGAACCTACATCCATACGCTACTCGACTGCCCAACTTTGCCCGTTATCGGATGCAAGCCAGCATATAGATTTTTTTATAGCCAAATAGACTTGTTCGTTATTAGGTTATAACTGGGTGCACCCAATCACCGATCGGTCATCACCACCATGACATGCGCATCACCCCCGTCATCGCTTTCCGACAGGTAGATGTGCCCTACCTGGCTGTCAAAATAAGCGGTCTCCTGCGGCCCGATGCTCACCGCTTCTCCGGTTTCGAACTCGATGCGCACACGCCCGCTCAGTACCAGGGCGAACTCTTGCCCTGGGTGGCGGATAAAATCGTCGAACTGGCCGCGTTCGCGGGCAATGATGCGGGCATAGGCCGGTGTCATGCGCCGTTCGGGGAAGTCACCGGCAATCGGGTGATAGTCATAGGTACCGGTCGAATAGCCCGCCGCCGCCGGCAATGAATCGACCACTACGGTCACCGGCACCGGGGCGCTGACCGTGCCGCTGGCGCGAAACAACTGGGCGATGTCGACATTCAACGCCCGCGCTGCGGCGGCGAGCTTTTCATAGCTGACCGACACCTGCGCCAGTTCCATCTTCGACAAGGTGGATACCGGCACGCCACTGGCTTCGGACAATTGCTTTAGGGTCATCTGGCGCGCCTTGCGCACCTGGCGCAGGCGCTGACCGACTACGGCGCGGTCGAGCAGGGGTAGGGCAGCGGGCATTCAGGGTTCTCGGTATACGGCGTTGGTCGGGCATCTTACCTTGGACCCTTGCGCATTTCTAAATTCTCATATATTAGAATTCTCATAAATGATAATTTGCCTGACAGGAGCGTGCATGACCCCGACCTACGACACCCTGATCATCGGTGCCGGCATTGCCGGCGCCTCGCTGGGCTATCGCTTGGCCGGCCAGCAGCATGTGCTGTTGCTCGAACGCGAGTCGCAGCCTGGCTACCATTCCACCGGGCGTTCGGCGGCCATGTTCATGGAAGCCTACGGCACGCCACAGATACAGGCGTTGACCCGCGCCAGCCGGGCCTTTTACGAAGCGCCGCCGCAGGGCTTCTGCGAGCACCCGCTGCTGGAACCGCGTGGCTGCCTATATGTGGCCAGCCTGGAGCAGCACGCGCTGCTGGAGCAGACCCACGCGCAGAACCTGGCCAATGGCACCGAAGTCAGCCTGCTGGACCGTGACGCCGCCCTGGCCCTGGTGCCCAGCCTGCGTGGCGAAACCCTGGCCGGCGCAGTACTTGAGCCGGGCGCGATGGACCTGGATGTGCACGCCCTGCACCAGGGCTTCTTGCGCGGTTATCGCGCGGCCGGCGGTGAGCTGCGCTGCAACGCCGAGCTGATCCAGGCCTGGTACCTGGACGGCCTGTGGCAGGTGGAACTGGCTGATGGCAGCCGCGTGCAGGCACGCCAACTGGTCAATGCCGCAGGTGCCTGGGCCGACCGCGTGGCCGAGCAGTGCGGTGTGGCGCGCATCGGCCTGCAACCGTGCCGACGTAGCGCCTTTACCTTCCCAGGCCCTGCGGACCAGGACTTCGCCCGCTGGCCAGCGGTGATCGGCGTCGACGAAAGCTTCTACTTCAAGCCTGATGCCGGCCAGTTGCTTGGGTCGCCTGCCAATGCCGACCCGGTCGAACCGCAGGACGCCGCGCCCGAGGAGCTCGACGTGGCCTTGGGTATCTACAACATCGAAGCCATGACCACCTTGGCGATCCGCCGCCCCAGCCACACCTGGGCCGGGTTGCGCTCGTTCGTTGCCGATGGCGACCTGGTGATCGGTTTCGATGCACACGCTCCCGCGTTTTTCTGGCTGGCGGCGCAAGGTGGCTATGGCATCCAGTCGGCAGCGGGCGCTTCGCGCCTGGCCGCCGACCTGCTGCTTGGCCAGCCCTTGTGTCCTAGCCTTGTCAGCCAGGGCGTGGCGCCCGAGCGCCTGTCCCCGGCCCGTTTCCAACACCCTTGAAGGAGTACCCCATGAGCAATGACATCCAGCGTTTCCCCAGCAGCCTGCCGTTCCCTTTCTCCCGCGCGGTAAAGGCCGGTGGCTTTCTGTTCCTCTCTGGCCAGGTGCCGATGAGCGCCAGCGGTGAAGTGGTACGCGGTGATATCCAGGCCCAGACCCGCGCAGCCTGCGAGCGCATTGCCGAAAGCCTGGCCGCTTGCGGGGCGCGTTTCGACCAGGTGGTCAAGGCCACGGTGTGGCTGTCGGACATGAGCCATTTCGCCGGTTTCAACGAGGTGTACAAGGAGTTCTTCGGCGCGGCGCTGCCGGTGCGTTCTACCGTAGCCTCGGCGTTGGCGCTTGGGGTGGATGTAGAGATTGAAGTGCAGGCGTTCGTCGGCGACCTGTGACCGAACAAAGCGCTTTTGTAGGCGCAGCGCAAGGCTGCGCCAACAAGAGATAGGCGGCGCCAATGACACAACAACAATAAATCCAGAGGTTCACATGCAAGAGCAGCTGAAGATTGCCGGCGCATTTGTCGGCGTGATCGTGGGGGCGGGGTTCGCTTCGGGGCGGGAACTGTTGTTGTTCTTTGTCGATTTCGGCGTGTGGGGGCTGGTTGGCGCGTTGGTCAGCGCCGCCTTGTTCACCTTCCTTGGCATGGCCTTGGCCGGCTTGGGCAACCGCCAGCAGGCCACTTCGCACAAGGACGTAATCCAGGCCATCTGTGGCCGTCACCTGGGCCTGTTCGTCGACTGGCTGATCACCTTTTTCATGTTCGCGGTCACCGTGGTCATGCTGGCCGGCGGTGGTGCGTTGCTGGAGCAGCAGTTCGGTATTCCGGCGCTGACCGGCAGTGTAATGGTGACGCTGGTGGTGGTGGCCATCGTGTGCCTGGACGTGCGCAAGGTGATCCTGGCGATTGGCGCCATTACCCCGCTGCTGATTCTGGTGGCCTCGGCAATTGCCTTGTACGCCGTGTTCACCCGTGAACAGAGCTTCGCGGCGCTCGACCAGCTGGCCAGCCAGCAACAGGCCGGCACCCGCCACTGGTTGCTGGGTGCGTTCCTGTATGTGTCGTACAACATCGTGGCCGGTGCGCCGATCCTGGCCATTCTGGGCGGTTCGGCCAAGGGCGAGAAAACTGCAATATGGGGTGGCCTGCTGGGTGGTGCGGCACTGGGTGGCCTGATGCTGGTGATGAGTGCCGGGCTGTTGTCGCGGCTGGACAGTGTGGCCGACCTGCCCATGCCGATGCTGTCGATTGCCAACGAAGTGTCACCGCTGCTGGGGCTGGTGATGTGCCTGATCATCTTCGGCATGATCGTCAACACTGCAGTGGGCACGCTGTTTTCGTTCCTCTCGCGGCTGTTGCCGGCAGGCACGGCGAAGTTCCGTTGGGGCTCGGTAGTGACCGGGGTGGTGGCGTTCGGCTGCAGCCTGGTGGGGTTCATCAGCCTGGTGGGCCAGGTGTACCCGCTTTTCGGTTATTTGGGCTTTGTACTGATGGCAGCGGTGTTGCTGGCGTGGGTGCGGCGGGGTAGGGCCGTTAAAGCGGCGCTCACTGCTGACGCATGATTTGCTGCTGACGCGATCCCCTGTAGGAGCGGCCTTGTGTCGCGAAAGGGGCGCGTTGCGGCCCCGGACTTTCAGCTAAGCCGCAGAAATTGCCGGGGCCGCTCTGCGGCCCTTTCGCGACACAAGGCCGCTCCTACAGGGTGTGTTCCGATTTAGATCCTGAAGCTGCCTACCAGCTGTTTCAAGCGCCCGGCCTGCTGGGCCAGCTGATCGCAATGGCGCAGGGTGTCGTTGAGGTTCTCCACCCCTTGCTGGTTCAGGGCGTTGATCTGGGTAATGTCCAGGTTAAGGCTCTCGACCACGGCGGTCTGCTCTTCAGTAGCCGTGGCCACCGACTGGTTCATGCCATCGATTTCGCCAATACGCTGGGTCACGCTGGCCAGGCGTTCGCCGGCCTGGTTGGCCACCTGCACGGTCTGCTCGCTGGAAACCTGGCTGGTGTTCATGGTGTGCACCGCTTCGCGCGAGCCCACCTGCAGGCTGGTGATCATGCGGTGGATTTCTTCCGCCGATTCCTGGGTCCGGTGCGCCAGGTTACGCACTTCGTCGGCCACCACGGCAAAACCACGGCCGGCTTCACCGGCACGGGCCGCTTCGATGGCGGCGTTCAGCGCCAGCAGGTTGGTCTGCTGCGAGATGCCCTTGATCACGTCGAGTATCTTGCCGATTTCGTCGGTGCTGGCGTTGAGCGTTTCGATCTGCGCGCACGACTCGCTGATGCGCTGCGACAGGGCCGTCATGGCGCTGATGGCTTCTTCAACCACTTCACGGCCACCGTGCGCCTGTTCGCTGGCACCGCTGGCATGTTGCGAAGCATCGGCGGCATTGCGGGCGATTTCCTGGGTGGCTGCGCCCAGTTCGTTGATGGCCGCAGCCACACTGTTGGTGCGCATGCTCTGTTCTTCAGAGCCGCTGATAGACGCATTGGACGCACTGACCACTTTCTCCGACAGGTCATGCACCAGGCGGGTGGCCGAGGACACTTCGCTGATCGAGGCATGGATACGCTCGACAAAGCGGTTGAACGAGGTGGCCAGTTCGCCGAACTCATCCTTGTTCTGCACGGCCAGGCGGCGGGTAAGGTCACCTTCGCCTTCGGCGATGTCACGCATGGCGCGGCCCATGGTGGTCAGCGGGCTCATCAGCACAGGGATCAGCAGGCCGAGCAGGCCGGCAATGGCGGCCACGGCAATCAGCATGGCAATGATCGCCGAGGTGCGGAACTGGCTGAGCGCGGCGTAGGCTTTGTCCTTGTCGATGGACAGGCCGATGTACCACTGCGCCGACGGCAGGCCGTTCACCGGGGCGAACGAAATGATGCGGTCCTGGCCGTTGAGGGTGACATCCTGCATGCCGGCGGCAACCCGCAGGTTGCTGCCTGGGTAGATGTCCTTGAGGTTCTTCATCACCTGGTCTTTGTTGGGGCTGACGATCACCTGGCCGTTGGCGTCGGCCAGGAAGGCGTGACCGATGCCACCGAAGTCGACCGAGTTGATGATTTCTACCAGGGTATCGAGGGTCACGTCACCGCCGACCACGCCGATCAGTTCGCCATTGCTCTTGCTCTTCACCGGGGTGGCGATGGTTACCATCAGGCCACCGACCGCACCCTGGTATGGGGCGGTCAGCACGGTTTGCCCGGCGCTGGCGGCGGCGCCATACCAGGGGCGCTGGCGCGGGTCGTAACCGGCGGGCATCTGGGTATCCGGGCGCTGGGTGAATACGCCGTTGGCCTGGCCCAGGTAGGTGAACAGGAAATTACGCGTGTAGGACGGCTGCTCGATCAGCCCGGCCAGGGTGTCGCCGGCGCCTTGCTGGCCGATGTCCTGGGCCAGGTTTTCCAGCACCAGGATGCGCCCGCTCATCCAGTTCTGCACGCTGCTGGCAGTCAGTGCACCGGACTGCTGTACCGAGGCTTCGATGTTCTGGCGGATGGTGTTGCGTTGCAGGTAGTCGTTGTAAAGCGTGAACAGGGCAAATGCCAGGACCACGACGCCGCAGGCGCTGAGCAGGATCTTGTGGCGAAATTTCAGGTTCATGTTTCGAGACCTTGAGCCAATGAGGGGAGGGCGCAGCGCGCTCATGACGCACTGCGGGGCCTATCGACCGAGATATCGGCTCAAGGGGTAAAAGATTGAAGCGCTTACAGAAATTTCTTACGGTCGTTTCGACAGACGGCAGTCACTGCTCAGCCAACTGCTCGATCAGCAGCCGTGCGGCCTGCTGCAGCGGCTGTTGTTTGCGCCACAGGATATGCACCGGCAACTGCAATTCGTTGCGGGTATTGCGAAAATCCAGGCGTACCAGGCGCCCGCTGGCCAGCAGCGGCGCGACCCGCGACAGCGGCAAGTCGCCCCAGCCCAGGCCGGTTTCCACCATCTGCAAAGCCAGGTCGAAGCTGTCGGTGAACCAGTGGGTGGCGCCGATCAGAGGGCGAGGGTCAGCCAGTGGCAGGTCGCGGCTGCGCACCAGAATCTGACGCACTTGGGTCAGGTCCTCAAGGTAGTGGATACGCCCCTCACGCAAGGCCGGGTGGGCCGGTGACAGCGTAGCCACCAGCGTCTCCATGCCGATGTGCTGGAAGCCGCGCCGGGCATCGACCTGCAGGCCGGCAAAGGCCACGCAGAGGTCGGCGCGGCCGCTGTCCAGCAACTGCAGGGCTTCCTCCTGCGGGGCGCTCAGCAGGGCGATGTCCAGCAGAGGGTGGCGCTCGCCGAGGTTGGCGATGGCCGCCAGCAACGGGCGGTGATCGATGTCGGGTGCCACCGCCAGCGTCAGGCTGCTCTCCAGCCCCTGGGAAAGCTCCAGGGCATGCACCTGAAGCAGCCCCAACTGCTCGGCAATCAGCCTGGCGTGTGGCTCCAGGGCCAAAGCTTGTGCAGTTGGACGAACTTCACGCGGGCCGCGTTCGAATAGGTTGTAGCCAAGTTCCGCCTCAAGGTTGCCGATGGCCATGCTCACGGCCGACGGCACGCGTTTGAGCGCGCGCGCAGCGGCGGAAAAGGAACCGCGGTCGAGCACGGCAAGAAACAGCTGGATGTTGTCGCTGGAAAAATTCATGGCAGCCTCCTGTCAGTAGATCTGACAGCTGCTTACTTTTGCTGTCAAGTGTATTGAAGCATGATCGCCCCCATCGCTTTTCTCATTGGAGGTAATCCCGCGTGCAGGGACTGAAACGCAAACTGGTCTACGTGACGTTCTATGAACTCATCGGGCTGTGCATGTCGACCCTAGGGCTGGCTTACCTGTCGGACACGCAGGCGTCGCACACCGGGCCGCTGGCGGTGATGATCACCACCATCGCCATGCTCTGGAACCTGGTCTACAACAGCCTGTTCGAGTATTGGGAGAGCCGCCAGGCCAAGCGTGGTCGCAGCGTGGCGCGGCGGGTGGCGCACGCCATCGGCTTCCAGTTGACCCTGGTGGTGTACCTGATCCCGCTGATTGCCTGGTGGCTGGACATGACGTTGCTGGAAGCGCTGCTGGTGGACATGGCGTTCATCATTCTGGTGCCGTGCTACACCTTTGCCTATAACTGGGCGTTTGATCGGGTGTTTGGGTTGCCCAACTCGGCCATGGCTACAGCTTGATCTAGCGGGTACTGGCCTCTACGCGGCACAAGGCTGCTACGGCGGCAGGCGAATGATCAATGGCGCCTGCTGTTGTTTCACCTGCTGCACCGGTTGTTCCACCGGTCGCGGCGCACTGGCCAGCAAGCTGTCCTCAACCTGCCCCGACAGGTAGTACACCCCCGCCATGGCCCCGCTCTGGCGGTTCTCCATCAACTCCTGCCACTCCTGGTTCAACGCCACGTTGAGGATCACCCGCAGCTGCTCGACCATCTGTGGTTGTTCACGGTCATGGGTCATCATCCCGTAACCGGCCGCTGCAATCGAAATCATCGCCCCTGCCACCTTGCCCACTGCCGATGCCACGGCACTGGCAATACCGCGTGGGGCCAGGGTGGCGCCGAGTTTTTCGCTTGCCTGGGTGGCCACCGAGTTCAGCCCGACATCGGTCTTGCCGGGGCCTTTGCTGGCTTGCTGATGCAAGTGCTGGCGCATGGCTTGCCATGCCGGTTGCTGGTCCAGCGACTTGGCCCGCAGCAGCTGATAAAGGCTGGCATTGCGCGCATCCGGTGGCCCCAGGGCGATGACGGGAATACGGTTCAGGCGCTGGCTGAACTGCTCGGGCGGCGCGTTGTAGCGGCTGATGATGGCCGGCAGTTGCTGGCCGAGCAGTTGCAGGTACAGCTCGCAGGCCCGGTCGCGAATGCCCTCGGGGTTGATCTGCTCGGCCACCGGCTCGATCACCCGTGCGTGATACTGCTCCTGCAGGTATAGCGCCAGGCGCTTTTCTGCCGGTTCCCGGCCCTCACCACTGTCGAGCTTGTACCAGGCCACCTTGAGGGTGAGCCACTGCTGGGTCCAGTAGCCAGTGAACCAGGGGATGAAGTCGCTTTCGGTACGTTGCTGTACCTGTTCTTTCCACACCCGCATGGAGCGCCGGGCATAGTCATTAGCCGAGCCGGCGGCGCCCACCGAGGCATCGATCAACTCCTGGTCGATGCGTTGCCAGGCAGCGGGGGTGAGTACTGCAGGTGGCGGCGGGGCAGGTGGGCGCTTGCTGGCACAACCGCCGAGGGCCAGCAGAAGGCACAGCAACAAAAGCATTCGAGAGCTCACGCGACCGCCTCCCTGTTAGAGGCTGGGGTGGTTCTCGCAGTATAGGGTGGGGTGCGAGCTGCTGCCGTGCAGCCCATCGCCAATCGCCTGCCCAACGCGCTCCCAAAGGAACCCGCGTAATCACTTCAGGACGAGCTTTTCTTCCAGGCGGTCGAGGTGTTTGTGCATCAGCCCCAAGGCCGCCTCGGCATCACCTTGCTCGACGGCATCGATGATTGCTGCATGTTCTTGCCACGCGCAGTGGTCACAGCACGGCGACTCGTAGCGGGCGATGATCAGCGAGGTCATCGGCACCAGCCCATTGAGAAAGCGTGCCAGTGGTGCGTTGGCCGCCACTTGCGCCAGTTTCAGGTGGAACTCGCCGCCCAGGCGGATCGCCGAACAGCGTTCGCCACTTTCATGGTGCTGGCGCTCGCGCTCCACCAGTTGCCGCAGCTGGCGAACCTGCGCCGGCCGGGCGCGTTGCGCGGCCAGGGTAATCAGCGTGGTCTCGGCCAGGCGCCGGGCGCTGAGTACCTGGCGTGCCTGGTCTGGGTCGGGCGCGGCCAGGTGTGCGGTGTGGCTGGGGCGCTGCACCACCACTTGCTGGTCGGACAGGCGCCCGAGCACGCGGCGGATCACCGTGCGGCTGACACCAAAGGCATGGCCCAGGGCCTCCTCGGGCAGCAGGCTGCCGGGTGGCAGGCGCTGTTCCAGGATGGCATCGAACAGGCGCGGGTAGATCTGCTCGGCCGACAGGCGGGTTTCACCGGCCGCGAGCAGGGCAGGCAAGTGGTGGGCGGCGTTCATGGTCGCTCTCCTGAAGTCATGGATGCGGATGTTCGTCCGGGATATTCAGCGCAATACCCATGCGCAGCCCTTCGGCCACGATATGCTGACGCATCTGGGCACTGGCCTTTGCACTGCTGCGCTCGCGAATGGCGCGTACCACCGCTTCGTTCTCCTTCAGCCGCGCGGCCAGGTGCTCTGGCGAGTTGCGCAGCATGTCGGCGCTCTGCTTCAGGGCATTGCCGGTTTGCTGCACCACACTCTGGAAGATCGGGTTGGTGGTCAGGGCGAACAGCGCCTCATGGAAGGCGATGTAGGCCTTGACCCCGGCTTCGCTGTCATCGGCCTCCAGCGCTTCACGCATGTCCATCAGGGTCAGCCGCAGTTGGCCAATGTCCTGGCTGTTGGCCGATTGCGCCACCAGGCCGACGATGAAGGGTTCGAGGGTGTAGCGCAGTTCCAGCACGTCGGCCAGGCTGGCCGCGGCGCTGGTGTCCACGCCTGCTTCATGGCTAATGGCATCGGCATCCAGCACCAGCACGCCTTTGCCCGGCATTGAGCGCACAAGGCCCAGGGTTTCCAGCACGGTCACCGCTTCGCGCAGGCTCGGGCGGCTGATACCCAGTTGTTCGGCCAGCTCGCGCTGGCCTGGCAGCATGTCGCCGGTGCGCCATTGGCCGCGGGCCAGGGCCTGGCGCAGTTTTTCCACCACTGAGTTGACGACGGTCGATGAGCTGATCACGGTTCGCTCCTGCTAGGGCCGGCGTCTTCGCCGGCCACTTTCGGTCAAAATTCCTGTTGATGGTGTGTGTTGGGCTGTTTGCGCTGCGTGGGGTTAAAACCAAGTTTGCCATCGAGCACGTTCTGCGCGCGTTCCAGGTCAATGTCTTTTTCCCAGCGGGCGATGGCCACGGTAGCCACGCAGTTGCCGATCAGGTTGGTCAGCGCCCGGCCAATACCCATGAACCAGTCCACCGCCAGTACCAATACCAGCCCGACCACCGGAATGGCCGGTACGGCGGTCAGGGTGGCAGCGAGAATCACCAACGCCGAGCCTGGGATGCCGTGAGCGCCTTTGGAAGTCACCAGCGACACCAGCAGGATGGTCAGCAGGTCGGTCATTTCCAGCGGTGTGCCGGTGGCGTTGGCGATGAACACGATGGCCAGGGTCAGGTAGATGGAGAAACCATCGAGGTTGAACGAGTAGCCGGTCGGAATCACCAGGCCGACCGTGGAACTGCCAATGCCCAGGTGCTCCAGCTTGCGCATGATTTGTGGCAGTACGGCGTCGGAAGAAGCGGTGCCGAGAACGATGGTCAGCTCCTCACGCAGGTACTTGATCAACGGCAGCAGTTTGAGGCCCGACAGGCGCATGACGGTGCCCAGCACGATCAGTACGAAGCCGGCGCAGGTCAGGTAGAACAGCGCGACCAGGCCGCCCAGGTGCTGCAGCGATTCCAGGCCGTATTTGCTGGTGGTGAAGGCAATGGCGCCGAACACGCCGATCGGCGCCAGGCGCACGATCATGCCCATGATGCGGAAGATTACATGGCTCAGTTCGTTGATCAGCCGCGAAATGCCGGCGGCCGAGTCACCCACCAGGTTCAGCGCGCTGCCGAACAGTACCGAGAACAACAGCACCTGGAGAATGTTGTTGTCGGCGAAGGCGCCGATCACCGAAGTGGGGATCAGGTCCATGAAGAACGCCGTGGCGCCGTGAATGTGCTGGCCGCGCTCGGCCAAGCCGTTGGCATCAGCGGTGGACAGCTGGTCCAGGTGAATGTTGGCACCGCTACCAATGCCACTGCTGAAGGCGAACACCAGGCCGATCACCAGCGCCAGGGTGGTCAGCACTTCGAAGTAGATCACCGATTTCAGGCCGATGCGCCCGACCTTTTTCAGGTCGCCCGCCCCCGAGATGCCGCTGACCACCACGCAGAACACGATCAGGCCGATGAGCATCTTGATCAGCTTGATGAAGCCGTCGCCAAGAGGTTTGAGTTGCAGGGAGAGGTCGGGGAAGCTCAGACCGCAGGCGATGCCGAGGGCAAGGCCGAGTACGACTTGCAGGAAAATCGAACGCGAGCACCATTTGAGCATGGGAGGAGTCTCTGATCGGTGTCCTTGCTTCGGTAGCCGCACGGGGCGAAAGAGCGCAGGACTTAATTATTGTGGTCTTACCGGTTTGTTCAGCGCGAAGCCATAAAAGCGCGAAAAAACCCTGAGTGCAAGGTTTTTTGGCCTTACCGGTCTGACCAGTTATGGGGCAATCCGGCCTGCCAGGCTCTAGTTCGGTGCGTACCGTAGAGGGGGGGCGCGTGAACAGGTCAGGGCTTGGCCAGTGCCTGCTCCACTGCTGCAATCAGCTTGCCAAGATCCTTGGGCGGGGCGTTGTGAATGACACCGAACAGGTAGGCGCGCTGCTCCTCTTCGTCGTCCGGTTCGGCGAAGAAGTCCTTGGGTTTTACACCCAGCACCTGAGCGAACTCCATCAGTGCATCAATGCTGGGGGTATAGGTGCTGGTTTCGAAGCGGCTGATGGTCTTGGGGTCGAAGCCGGTCCGTTCGGCCAGTTGTGCCTGGGTCAGGCCCGCCAGCTTGCGGTAGCGGCGCAGGGCGAAACCCAAAGCTGATCTCGTCATCACTTAATTCCCATTTAGAATCAAGAACTTAACGATATCTATCGGCATGGCGCAACGCCATGATTGATCACCTTTGTTTTATTTATGTGATGAATTTCGTAGAATTCACGGCTTGACTGGCCAGTCATCGTCAACTTCCTTGCTTCGGTCGGCCTCGTGCCCCAACGGCGGGAAGCGCATTTGCCAATTGGAGCGGATCGCCATGGATCGGTTCCGGCGGCTGTCGATGAGCTGGGTACCGGTTCGTCAGTGAATGGAGTCTCATCGTGCGCCTCAACTTGCCGGTAACCCCGGTCGAGCAACGTTTCCCCTCAGATCAGCGGCTGATTTCTGCTACCGATACCGCCAGCCTGATCACCTACTGCAACCCTGAATTCGCTGCCATCAGCGGCTATAGCGAGGCCGAACTGATCGGCAGCCCGCACAACCTGGTGCGCCACCCGGACATGCCGCCGGCGGTGTACGAGCTGATGTGGCGCTACCTGAAAGCCGGCAAGAGCTGGATGGGTATCGTCAAGAACCGCTGCCGTAACGGCGACTACTACTGGGTCAACGCCTACGTCACGCCCATCCTCGAAGGCGGGCGGGTAGTGGGCTACGAGTCGGTGCGGGTGTGCCCCACCCGCGAGCAGGTGGCCCGTGCCGAGGCTTTGTATGCGCGGCTGCGCAACGGTCAGGCGGCATTGTCGGCGCCGCGCCGGTTGAGCTTGCTGGCGCAGGCCCTGGCCTTGCCACTGGCCGGGGGAGTGCTGGCAGTTGGCGCCCATCAGCTGTGGCCTGGCCTGGTGGGGCAGGGGCTGACGGTGGGGCTGTTCGTGGCCTATGGCTTGTGGGTGCGCAACGCCCTTGGGCGACAGCTTCAGCAGGTTGTGCAGGGCGCGCAAGGCACGTTTGCCGACCCGGTCGCCGCCTTGACCTACAGCGACCTGCCGGGTGCCGCCGGGCAGTTGCAACTGATGCTGATCAGCGAAGAGGCACGCCTGAAAACCGCATTGACGCGGCTAAGTGACCTGGCCGGGCAAATGGCGGTAGCCGCCCACGATGCCGGGCAGTTGTCGCGCAGCACCGAGGCGGCCTTGCTCAAGCAGCGTGCCGAAACTGACCTGAGCGCCACGGCAATGAATCAGATGGCCGCCTCTATCGGCGAAGTGGCCAATCACGTCCAGTTGACCGCCGCCGAGGCACACACCGCACACCTGCTGGCCGAGCAGGGTAGCCAGGTGGCCGATGCCAGCGGCGCGGCCATTCGGACCCTGGCCAGCACCGTGACGCAGATCAACCAGGCGGTCAGCCACCTCGCTGGTCAGACCGGTGCCATCGCCGAGGCTGCTGGGATGATTCGCGGCATTGCTGAGCAGACCAACCTGCTGGCCCTCAACGCCGCCATCGAGGCGGCGCGTGCAGGCGAGCAGGGCCGCGGTTTTGCCGTGGTCGCCGATGAGGTGCGGGCATTGGCCGACAAGACTCGCCAGTCGACCCTGCACATTCAGGCGATCATCGATGCCCTGCGCAGTGGCGCCGAGGAGGCCGTGGCGATCGCCAGCCAAGGCATCGATGGCGCCGAGCAGGGCGTTGCCCAGGTACAGGAAGCCCGGCAGGCGCTGCACGGCATTCGTGACGCGGTGCAGCGCATCAGTGACATGAGCCAACAGATGGCCACCGCCTCGCAGCAGCAGTCGGCGGTGGCCGAAGACGTTTCGCGGCAGATCAACGGCGTAGCCGGTATTGCCCAGCACAGCGCCCACAGCGCCAACGCCGCCGCCTCGCGCGGCGCCGAACTGGAACAGGTGTGCGCCGGATTGCGCGCCCTGGTGGAGCGCTTCAACCGCTAAGGCAGGATGCTTTATGGATGACAACTATCGCGCGGCCGTGGACGCGGCCGCGATCTTTTCCGAAACCGACCTGCGTGGGAACATCACTTACGTCAACCAGCAGTTCTGCAGCATCTCGGGCTACAGCCGTGAGGAGCTGCTGGGCGCCAACCACCGCATCCTCAACTCGGGCCTGCACGAACCGGCGTTCTTCGTTGGCATGTGGCGTGCCCTGGCTGCCGGGCGGGTATGGAAGGGCGAGATCTGCAACCGGGCCAAGGACGGTTCGCTGTATTGGGTCGACAGCACCATGGTGCCATTGATCGACCCGCTGACCGGCCAGGTGCGCAAGTATGTGTCGATCCGCTTTGACGTCACCGAGAAACGCCAGCTGCTGCATACCCTGCAGTGGCGGGTAGGCCACGATGTGCTCACCGGCCTGCCCAACCGCGCCTACCTGTCCGACCTGCTGAATCAGGCCCTGGCCTACTCGCGCCGCGAGGACATTCCGCTGGCGGTGTGCATGCTCGACCTGGATGGGTTCAAGGCGGTCAATGACGGCTATGGGCATGCCGTGGGCGACTTGCTGCTGGTGGAAGTGGCGCAGCGCTTGAAGAGCATCCTGCGTGGTGGCGATGCCGTGGCCCGGCTTTCGGGCGACGAATTCGTGCTGATCCTGCGCGATGTCGATGATGAGCAGCAGTTGCATGCAGCTCTGCGGCGGGTGTTGCGGGCATTGGCGGCGCCCTGTGTGGTGCGTGAACACAGGCTTTCGCTCAGCGCCAGTATCGGCGTGACCCTGTACCCGCAGGATGACGAAGATGCCGACACCTTGGTGCGCCACGCCGACCAGGCCATGTATGTGGCCAAGCAGCGCGGGCGCAACCGCTATCACCTGTTCGACGTGTCGCAGGAGCAGGAGCTCAAGGCCACTCACCAGACTGTAGCGCGCGTGCGCCGGGCACTGCACAACAGTGAGCTGTGCCTTTACTACCAACCCAAGGTCAACCTGCGCAGCGGCCAGGTGCTGGGCTTCGAAGGGTTGTTGCGCTGGCAACGGCCAGGCCGTGGCGTGGTGCCGCCCGGCGACTTCCTGCCTTGGGTAGAGCAGACCGACCTGATCGTCGAAATCGGCGAGTGGGTGGTCGGCCAGGCGCTGAGCCAGCTGCAGGCCTGGCAGCGCCAAGGGCAGCCCTGGTCGTTGAGTGTGAATATCGCCGCACGGCATTTGCAGCGCAATGACTTCGCCGAGCGCCTGCAGCAGCTACTGGCAGCGTACCCGGAGGTGGACCCGGCGCGGCTGGACCTGGAAATCGTCGAGTCGGTTGCCATCGACAACCTGCAGCACGTCAGCCGCTGCCTGGACGCCTGCCGTGCACTGGGCGTGCGTTTCTCGCTGGACGATTTCGGCACCGGTTATTCGTCGTTGAGTTACCTGAAACGCTTGCCGACCCAGACGATCAAGATCGACCAGTCGTTCGTGCGTGACATCCTTCACGACCAGGATGACCTGGCGCTGACGGCGGCGGTGATCGGCCTGGCCCGGGCGTTTGGCCGCGAGGTGATTGCCGAGGGGCTGGAGAGTGTCGAGCACGGCCGGGTGCTGATGGGCCTGGGCTGTGAGCTGGCGCAGGGTTACTGCATTGCTCGGCCGATGCCGGTCAATGAGGTGCAAGCCTGGGCACAGGCCTACCGGCAGCCGGAGCAATGGCGGGCCACGTGAACGCCCATTAGCGGGCCATGGTCTTGACCTCGGCCAGCACGGGGTGCGCCACCAGCTTGTCGATGTGCAAGGTGTCGTCGTTCATCCAGCGTTCGCTGAGCAGTCGGTAGTGTTCCATGTCGCGGCAGTGCAGGCGCAGGCTGTAGTCGAAGTGGCCACTGATCAGCTGGCATTCATGCACCTCCGGGCAGTTGTGCAAGGTGGCTTCGAAGGCCTTCTGTGCCGCGCGCCCGCTTTGGTTGGACAGGGCCGCCAGCACCAGCAGTGACACCCCGGGCGCCACCTTGTGCTGGTCGATGATTGCCCCATAGCCACGAATCACGCCACGTCGCTCCAGCTTGCGCACGCGCTCCAGGCAGGGGCGCGGGGTGAGGTGGACGAGGGTGGAGAGTTTTTCGAACGTGATACGACCGTCGTGGCGCAGGATGTCGATGATCGCTTCGTCGATGCGGTCGAGGGGGTGGGCATTGGTGTCCATGCGCGTGGGCTTCTTTCAGAAGTGGGCATGGACAGGTTAGGCGGTAAAGGGCGCTGCTGCACAGCAGCCCCCAGGTCTGTCAGGCGCATACGGAATCAGCCTTGGGCACCGCTCGCAACTCAACCTTGCGCGGCTGTAAAAGCGCATACAGATCCTTCGGATCCTCCAGCACCGGCACCAGCCCGATGTCCTTGCCGATACCCAGCGCCTGCGCCGTATCCAGCACATAACGCAGCGCCGAAAAATCCTCCAAGGCAAACCCGACCGAGTCGAACAGCGTCACCTGCTCGGCGTGCTCGCGGCCCTTGGCCTCACCCGCCACCACCCGCCAGAACTCGGTCACCGGCGAATCCGCCGGCATCTGCTGAATCTCGCCTTCAACCCGGCTTTGCGGCTCGTACTCGACAATCACCCGAGCCCGCTCGACTATTGCCCGGTGCAGTTCGGTCTTGCCTGGGCAGTCACCGCCCACGGCGTTCAGGTGCATGCCCGGCTCGATCATCTCGGGGGTGAGGATGGTGGCGTAGGCTTTGTCGGCGGTCACCGTGGTGACGATATCGGCACCGCGCACCGCATCGGCCACGGAGCGTGCGATGGTCAGCTTGAGGCCGGGGCGGTTGGCCAGGTTGGCGACCAGCTTGGCCGAGGCGGCGGGGTCGATGTCGAACAGGCGTATTTCGTCAATGCCCAGCAGGGTATTGAAGGCGATGGCCTGAAACTCGCTTTGCGAGCCATTGCCGATCAGCGCCATGCTGCGGCTGTCCTCTCGCGCCAGGTAGCGGGCGGCCAGGGCCGAGGTGGCCGCCGTGCGAATGGCCGTGGTCAGGGTCATCTCGCTGAGCAGCAACGGTGCGCCGGTATCGATGCTGGCCAGTGCGCCGAAGGCCATCACCGTGGGCAGGCCGTGGCGGGTGTTCTTCGGGTGGCCGTTGACGTACTTGAAGGCGTAGCGACTGGCATCGGCAACCGGCATCAGCTCGATCACCCCGTCCGCGCAATGGTTGGCAACCCGGGCGCATTTCTCGAAGGCGGGCCAGCGCAGGTAGTCCTGGCGGATGTATTCGGCCATTTCCAGCAGGCAGGTAGGCAGGCCTTTGCGGTTGACCAGGCGGGCCAGGTCTTGCACATCGATAAAGCGGGTCATGAGGGGTCTCCCTGCGGCGACGCTTCCAGAGTGGGCACTGGGTTCATTGTGCGGTGTGCAGGGAGGTAAAGCTGGCTGTAATGGGCCCTGGCGGCAGCGGCTGCGGCTGATTTGGAGACACTGACAGCCGAAACGGCTGTGGGGAGCCTAAACCTGCCAATGGATTCAGTGCGCCCGCAAACGCTTGTACAGCGTAGTGCGGCTGATACCCAGCCCCCGCGCCACCGCCGACAGGTTGCCATTGGCTTGCTCGACCAGGGTCTGCAGGTCCGTCTCTTCGGTCGTCACCCGTACCGGTAGCTGCGACTCGGCCAGAAAGCCCGCAGGCAGGTGCTCGATGCCGACCGGTCCGTTGCCCGCCAGCGCCAGTGCCACCTGCAGCACACTCACCAGCTCGCGCAGGTTGCCTGGCCATGGGTGTTGATCGAGCAGGTCGATAATGGCCGGGGGCAGCCGCGCAGGTTGCCCGGGGTCGCGGTAGCGGGCATGTAGCTGCTCAATCAACTGACGCCGGTCACTGCGCTCGCGCAGCGCAGGCAATACCACGGCCAGCCCGGCGATGCGGTAGTACAGGTCCTGGCGAAAGCGCCCGGCGCGCACTTCTTCGGCCAGGTCGCGGTTGCTCGCCGACACCACGCGGATATCTACCGCTACCGGCTCGCCGCTACCCAGTGGCTGGATAGTGCGTGACTGCAGCACACGCAGCAGGCGGGCTTGAGTGGGCAGTGGCATGTCGCCTATTTCGTCGAGAAACAGGATGCCGTGGTCGGCTTTTCGGATCAGCCCCAGGTTGCCCTTGTGGTGGGCGCCGGTGAACGCGCCTTTGTCGTAGCCAAACAGTTCCGACTCCACCAGTTCGGCTGGGATCGCCGCACAGTTGACGGCAATCAGCGGCTGATTGGCGCGGCTGCTGGCCCGGTGCAAGGTTTCGACGAACACTTCCTTGCCTACGCCGGTTTCACCCTGCACCAACACCGGGATGTCCTTTTCCAGCAACAGGCCGGCCTGTTGCAACGCTTTATCCAGGCGCGCCTCGCCACTGCCAGCCTCGCGGCGGCGTGTGGCTTCGCGCGCAGGGTGCCACTGGCAATGGAAGCGGTTGCGCCCCGTGGCCTGCAGGGCGAAGGGCTGTTGCTGGGGATGGCTGAGCAGCTGCTGCAGGGGCAACTGGAACAGTTGCTCGATGTTCTGTTGCAGCGGGTTGCCGCCGAGCAGGCTGTCGGCCCGGTGATTGGCAGCCATGACCTGCCCGCGCTCATCGAATACCAGCAGGCCGGCCCAGGGGCTGTCGAGGTTGTCAGAGGCGCTGTTGAAGATCAGCTGTGCATGCTGGTCGGCATGTTCGGCGAGGATCAGGCGGTTTTCCAGGCTTTGGCCCATCATGCGCACCAAGCCAAGCGTCTGGCTGGCCGGCAAGTAGCCGTCGCTCGCTACGTCGAGCACCCCGACCAGTTGTCGTGCGGCGTCGAACAGGGGGGCGGCGGCGCTGGACATGTAGCGGTTCTGCCGCAGGAAGTGCTCGTCCTGGCCGACGTGAATCGCCTCGGCGCAAATCAGTGCGGTGCCCAGGGCATTGGTGCCCACGCCACGCTCGTGCCAATGGGCGCCTGCGCTGAAGCCGTGCTGTTGGTGCGGTTCGATGAAGCGTCGCGAGCCCCAGCTGTCGAGCAGGCAGCCACCGGCATCGGCCAGCATCACCAGGTAGCTGGCATTGCCCAGCAGGTGCGCGTATTGCGGCAGCACTTCCTCGCGGGTCAGGCGTAGCAGCGCCTGGCGCCGCTCCAGCAGGGCGCTTAGCTCGGTACGGGTCAGGCAGTCGAAGTCCGGTGCGTGCTGTGGTTGCAGGCCGTGATCGCGGCAGCGGGCCCAGGACGCCTGGATCAGTTGGGTGTGGGTCGACGCGGATGCGGCCATGGGCCTGTCCTAAGTGGTTGTTGTTATGGGCGGACCGCTGTTCAGTGTTGTTCACCGCTGTTCATTGTCAAACCGGCAAGTGTTCAGTTGTTCAGTGATTGTGTTCACTTGTGAACCCGCGATTTGCCCGTTCTGCCATCCAGGCCCCGGACCAGAGCACCGGGGAATGACTGGCACGAAACTGGCTGTGCTCGGCGGACAACCCTCACAAAAAGGCCACGCCATGTCCCTGGTGCTGGAGCAGGTCAGCCGCAGTGTCGACAACCAGCCCTGGGTCGTCGATGCCTCACTGCGTTTCGAGCCCGGTTCGTTCAACGTGCTGTTGGGCCGTACCCTGGCGGGCAAGACCAGCTTGATGCGCCTGATGGCCGGGCTCGACCGCCCGGACCGGGGGCGGGTGCTGATGGACGGCCAGGACGTCACCGGCGTGCCGGTGCGCCAGCGCAATGTGTCGATGGTGTATCAGCAGTTCATCAATTACCCTACCTTGAGCGTGTACGAGAACATCGCCTCGCCGCTGCGCCAGGCGCGCATGGCCGAGGACCAGATCCGCCGCCGGGTGCAGGAAACCGCCGAGATGCTGCGCATCGAAACCTACCTGCAGCGCCTGCCGCTTGAGCTTTCCGGTGGCCAGCAGCAGCGCACGGCGATGGCCAGGGCGTTGGTCAAGGACGCCTCGTTGATCCTGTTCGACGAGCCATTGGTCAACCTCGACTACAAGTTGCGCGAGGGCCTGCGCCAAGAGCTGCGTGAGCTGTTCGCGGCCCGCCATTGCATTGCTGTGTACGCTACCACCGAGCCCAACGAGGCGCTGGCGCTGGGCGGCACCACTACCCTGGTGCACGAAGGCCGCATCGTGCAAAGCGGGCCCACCGCCGAGGTGTATCAGCGCCCGTGCAGCGTGCTGGCTGCCGAGTTGTTTTCCGAGCCGCCGATCAACCTGGTGCCCGGCCGTATCAGTGGCAACGAGGTGAGCCTGGCCCAGGCCGTGCACTTTGCCCGCAATGCCGATTTGCAGCCGTTGGCCGAGGGCGACTACCGCTTTGGCGTGCGCCCCAGCCATATCACCCTGGTGCCGGCCCATGACGATGACCTGGAATTGGCGGTGCTGGTGGAACTGGCAGAGATCAGTGGTTCAGAAACCTTTCTGCATGTGCGCAACGAATTCTGGCGCATGGTCCTGCACCTGCCTGGGGTGCACGAATACCAGGTGGATACGCCGATCCGGGTGTTCATCCCCACGCACAAGCTGTTCGTCTTCGACAGCGCCGGGGTGTTGGTGCAGGCCCCGGGGCTGCGCCAGGCAAGGAGAGGGTAATGGCCGAAATTCGCCTGCGCCAACTGGCGCACAGTTACAGTCGCCAGCCCGCCAGCGAGGCAGACTATGCCCTGCACGCGCTGGAACATGTGTGGGAGCAGGGCGGTGCTTATGCCTTGCTCGGGCCATCGGGCTGCGGCAAGTCGACGTTGCTCAATATCATTTCCGGGCTGCTGACGCCGTCCCATGGCGAGGTGCTGTTCGACGGCAAACCGGTCAACCAGTTGTCACCGCAGGCGCGCAACATCGCTCAGGTGTTCCAGTTTCCGGTGGTGTACGACACCATGACGGTGTTCGACAACCTGGCTTTTCCCCTGCGCAACCAGGGGCTGGACGAAGCGCGTGTGCGTGCCCGGGTGGAAGAAATTGCCGAGGTGCTCGACCTGGCTGGCGTGCTGCGCAAGAAGGCACGCAACCTCAGTGCCGACGAAAAGCAGAAGGTCTCGATGGGGCGTGGCCTGGTGCGCGATGACGTATCGGCAATCCTGTTCGACGAGCCGCTGACGGTGATCGACCCGCACCTGA
The DNA here is from genome assembly GCF_001320565.1 of Pseudomonas sp. NBRC 111132. Lineage (NCBI taxonomy): Bacteria > Pseudomonadati > Pseudomonadota > Gammaproteobacteria > Pseudomonadales > Pseudomonadaceae > Pseudomonas > Pseudomonas sp. NBRC 111132. The sequence continues at coordinate 140,389 of NZ_BCBI01000003.1, read as the reverse complement.
AATGGAAGCTGCGGCGCAAGCTGAAGCAGATCCATGAGCAGTTCAACATCACCATGATCTACGTCACCCATGACCAGCTGGAGGCCTCTACCTTCGCCGACAAGATCGCAGTGATGCACGGCGGGCGCATCGTCCAGTTCGGCACCCCGCGCGAGCTGTTCGAGCGACCGCGACATACGTTTGTCGGCTACTTCATCGGCAGCCCCGGGATGAACCTGATTGACGTGCGCGCCGAGACAGATGCAGTGGTGTTCGGTGATGTCCGCCTGGCGCTGCCCGATGGCCTGCGCGAGCGCCTGGCGGCGATGGCGAGTGGGCGATTGCAAGTGGGTATTCGCCCGGAGTTCGTGCAGCTGTGGGACGGCCCGTTCGATGATGCCCACCCGGCGCGGGTGCTGGATGTCGAAGACCTGGGTACCTACCGCATCGTCACCCTCGAACTGGGCGGTGTCGCGCTCAAGGCGCGGCTGAGCGAGGATCGCCCGTTGCCCGTGGAGCTGGCCTGGGTCAGCCTGCCCGCGCAGTGGCTGATGCTGTACGTCGACGATGTGCTGCTGGAGGCCGGGCCATGATCAACAAGGTGCCGAACAACAAGGCGTGGTGGCTGGTGCTGCCGGTGTTTCTGCTGGTGGCATTCAGTGCGGTGGTGCCGATGATGACGGTGGTCAACTATTCGGTGCAGGACATCTTCGACCAGTCCAACCGCTACTTCGTCGGCGCCGACTGGTACCGCCAGGTGCTGCGCGACCCGGCGCTGCACGATGCGTTGCTGCGCCAGTTCATCTACTCCGCCTGCGTGCTGCTGATCGAGATCCCGCTGGGTATCGGCATTGCCCTGACCATGCCAACCAAAGGCCGTATGGCCTCGGTGTGCCTGATCATCATGGCTATTCCGTTGCTGATTCCGTGGAACGTGGTTGGCACTATCTGGCAGATTTTCGGCCGTGCCGACATCGGCCTGCTCGGCGCCACCCTGGCCAAGCTTGGGGTCAGCTACAACTACGCCGGCGACCCGTTCGACGCCTGGCTCACCGTGCTGGTGATGGATGTGTGGCACTGGACCTCGTTGGTGGCGTTGCTGTGCTATTCGGGGCTGCGTGCCATCCCCGACGTGTACTACCAGGCCGCGCGCATCGACCGTGCCTCGGGCTGGGCCGTGTTCCGCCATATCCAACTGCCCAAGCTGAAGAACGTGCTGCTGATCGCGGTGATGCTGCGCTTCATGGACAGCTTCATGATCTACACCGAGCCATTCGTGCTGACCGGTGGTGGGCCTGGCAACGCGACCACGTTCCTCAGCCAGACCCTCACACGCATGGCCGTGGGGCAGTTCGACCTGGGCCCGGCAGCGGCGTTCTCGCTGGTGTACTTCCTGATCATCCTGCTGGTGTCGTGGCTGTTCTACACAGCCATGACCCATGCCGACAAGGACTAGGCCATGAGCACGCGCAAATCGCTGGCCCTGCTGCTGTACTTCTTCTTTCTGCTGGTGCCGATCTACTGGCTGCTGAACATGTCGTTCAAGAGCAACACCGAGATCCTGGGTGGCCTGACCCTGTGGCCGCAGGCGTTCACCCTCGACAACTACCGGGTGATCTTCACCGATGCCAGCTGGTACAGCGGCTACATCAACTCGCTGTACTACGTGTGCCTGAACACACTGATTTCCTTGCTGGTGGCGTTGCCGGCGGCCTATGCCTTCTCGCGCTACCGCTTCCTTGGCGACCGGCACCTGTTCTTCTGGCTGCTGACCAACCGCATGGCGCCACCTGCGGTGTTCCTGCTGCCGTTCTTCCAGCTGTACTCGTCAATTGGCCTGTTCGATACCCATATCGCCGTGGCCCTGGCCCATTGCCTGTTCAACGTACCGCTGGCGGTGTGGATTCTGGAGGGGTTCATGTCGGGGGTGCCGAAGGAGATCGACGAAACGGCCTACATCGACGGCTACAGCTTTGCGCGCTTTTTCGTGAAGATTTTCATTCCGCTGATTGGCTCCGGTATCGGCGTCACGGCGTTTTTCTGCTTCATGTTCTCCTGGGTCGAACTGCTGTTGGCGCGCACCCTGACGTCGGTGAATGCCAAACCGATTGCCGCAGTGATGACCCGCACCGTGTCGGCATCAGGTATCGACTGGGGCGTGCTGGCGGCGGCGGGGGTACTGACCATCTTGCCGGGCATGCTGGTGATCTGGTTCGTGCGCAACCATGTGGCCAAGGGCTTTGCCCTGGGCCGGGTGTGAGGAGGGCGACGCATGGAGTGGATGGCCTGGACCTTGCCGACGGCGCTGTTTTTCGTCGCCATAGGCTTGCTGCTGCTGAGCATGACCCTGCTTGAACTGCGTCGCCCGTGCGTGGAGCGACGGGGCTTCTTGCCGCTGGTCACCAGCCGTGGTGACCGCTTGTTCATCGGCCTGCTGGCCAGCGCCTACCTGCACCTGCTGGTGGTCGGCGTCAGCGACTGGCCATTGTGGGTGGCCTCGCTGCTGTCGCTGGCGTGGCTGGTGGTGGTACTGCGCTGGGGCTGAGCGAGCGGCCCTGTGGGATAACTGAAACGGGAGATCACAATGTTCGATAACAAGCACAACAGGCGACATTTGACCCTGGCCGCATTGCTGGTACTGGCCAGCGTGCAAGGCTCAGCCTGGGCCGACCAGTACGAAGATGCGGCCAAAAAATGGATCGGCAGCGAGTTCAAGCCTTCGACCCTTACCCCAGAGCAGCAGTTGGCTGAACTGCAGTGGTTTATCAAGGCCGCCGAGCCGTTCCGTGGGATGAAGATCAATGTGGTGTCGGAAACCATCACCACCCATGAATACGAGTCCAAGGTGCTGGCCAAGGCTTTCAGCGAGATCACCGGCATCCAGCTGACCCACGACCTGCTGCAGGAAGGCGACGTGGTGGAAAAGCTGCAGACACAGATGCAGTCGGACAAGAACATCTACGACGGCTGGGTCAATGACTCCGACCTGATCGGTACGCACTTTCGCTACGGCAAGGTCGAATCGATCACCGACCTGATGGCTAACGAGGGCAAGGACTACACCTCGCCGACCCTCGACCTGAAGGACTTCATCGGTATTTCGTTCACCACCGCGCCTGATGGCAAGGTCTATCAGTTGCCCGATCAGCAGTTCGCCAACCTGTACTGGTTCCGTGCCGACTGGTTCGAACGGCCTGAGCTGAAAGCCAAGTTCAAGGAGAAGTACGGCTACGAGCTGGGTGTGCCGGTGAACTGGTCGGCCTACGAGGACATTGCCAAGTTCTTCACCGAAGACGTCAAGGAGATCGACGGCAAGCGCGTCTATGGCCATATGGACTACGGCAAGAAAGACCCATCGCTGGGCTGGCGCTTTACCGATGCGTGGTTCTCCATGGCCGGCGGCGGCGACAAGGGGCTTCCCAACGGTTTGCCGGTGGATGAATGGGGCATTCGTGTGGAGGACTGCCACCCGGTGGGCTCCAGCGTGACCCGTGGCGGCGACACCAATGGACCGGCCGCCGTCTATGCCACGCAGAAGTATGTGGACTGGATGCGCGCCTACGCGCCCAAGGAAGCCCAGGGCATGACCTTCTCCGAAGCCGGCCCGGTGCCGGCGCAGGGCAACATCGCCCAGCAGATCTTCTGGTACACCGCGTTCACCGCCGACATGACCAAGCCCGGCTTGCCGGTGGTGAATGCCGACGGCACACCGAAGTGGCGCATGGCGCCCTCGCCGAAGGGGCCGTATTGGGAGGAGGGGATGAAACTGGGCTACCAGGACACCGGCTCGTGGACGTTCTTCAAGTCCACCCCCGAGAAGCAACGGCTGGCGGCATGGTTGTATGCCCAATTCGTCACCTCCAAGACCGTGTCGCTGAAAAAGACCATCGTCGGCCTGACGCCGATTCGTGAGTCGGACATCAACTCCCAGGCCATGACCGAGCTGGCGCCCAAGCTCGGTGGGCTGGTCGAGTTCTATCGCAGCCCGGCGCGGGTGCAGTGGACGCCAACCGGCACCAACGTGCCGGACTATCCGCGCTTGGCGCAGTTGTGGTGGAGCCATATTGCCGAAGTGGCCAGTGGCGAGAAGACCCCGCAGGAGGCGCTGGATGGCCTGGCCCGCGACCAGGATCGCATGATGGAACGCTTGCAACGCTCCAATGCCCAGGCGACCTGTGCACCGAAGCTGAACCCAGAGAAGGACGCACAGTACTGGTTCGACCAGCCGGGTGCACCGAAGCCCAAGCTGGCCAACGAAAAGCCCAAAGGCGAGACGGTCAGCTACAACGAACTGTTGAAGTCGTGGGAGGCGGCCAGGAAGTGAGTGGCTGAACATCGCGAAGAGGCGGTGCAGCCACCGAAAAATCACAGGCAAAAAAAACGGCACCTGCCAGAGGTGCCGTTTTCACATCACGCGGTATTACTTATGCAGCTCTTCTGCCGCATACAGCGTGTTTTCCAGTAGGCACGCCCGGGTCATCGGCCCGACGCCACCCGGCACCGGCGTGATCCAGCCGGCGCGCGGCAGGGCGGTCTCGTAGACCACGTCGCCAACCAGTTTGCCGTCTTCCTGGCGGTTGATGCCCACGTCGATGACGATGGCGCCTTCCTTGACCCACTCACCCTTGACCAAGCCCGGCTTGCCGGCGGCCACCACCACCAGGTCGGCACGGCCTACATGGCCGGCCAGGTCCTTGGTGAAGCGGTGGCAGACAGTCACGGTGCAGCCGGCCAGCAGCAATTCCATGGCCATCGGGCGGCCAACGATGTTGGACGCGCCGACGATCACGGCGTTCATGCCGTACAGGTCCTGACCGGTGCTTTCCAGCAGGGTCATGATGCCTTTTGGCGTGCACGGGCGCAGCAGCGGAATACGCTGGGCCAGGCGGCCAATGTTGTACGGATGGAAGCCGTCCACATCCTTGTCCGGGCGAATGCGCTCGAGCAGCAGCGAGGCGTCCAGGTGCGCCGGAAGTGGCAGCTGCAGCAGGATGCCATCGACGGCCGGGTCATCATTGAGGCGGTCGATCAGCTCGGTCAGGGCTTGTTGCGTGGTCTCGCTGGGCAGGTCGAATGCCTGCGAAATGAAGCCGACCTCTTCGCAGTCCTTGCGCTTGTGCGAAACATAGACTTGGGAGGCGGGGTCGGTGCCGACCAGGATCACCGCCAGGCCCGGCGTACGCAGGCCTTGCTGGCGACGCTCCACGACACGTTGAGCGATCTGCTGGCGCAGGCTGGCGGCGATCGCCTTGCCATCGATTAGGTGTGCAGTCATAGACGCGTGATTAACCATCGAGAAGGAAACAATTAAGAACGCGCATTCTCGCACGACATGGGCCAAGGGCAAAGGCGGGTGGTCGGGCAAATCCCCTAAGCCCTTAAATAATTTAAATTTTTTTTAAAAAGGTGTTGACGACTTTCGGGGTCGCCTATAAGATTCGCCGCACTTGTCGGGCACAGCCTAGCACTGGTTGGCTAAGTCGGGCAGAATGAGTGGTTTAACAATTACTTGTTAACGTCTTGTTCGGTTAGGCTTCAAGCTTAAGCGCCCGTAGCTCAGCTGGATAGAGCATCCGCCTTCTAAGCGGATGGTCGCAGGTTCGAGTCCTGCCGGGTGCGCCATTAGGCAGCTTTGGCAAGCAAGTAGGCAGTAATGCAATATGGTGGGCGTAGCTCAGTTGGTAGAGCGCTGGATTGTGATTCCAGTTGTCGTGGGTTCGATTCCCATCGTCCACCCCATATTCTTCAAGGGCGCCTCGATAGCATCTGGCGCCTTTGTTTTAAGCGTTACGCGGACGTGGTGAAATTGGTAGACACACTGGATTTAGGTTCCAGCGGCGCAAGCTGTAAGAGTTCGAGTCTCTTCGTCCGCACCATGCTTCTGTAAGGTTGTACCGCAACATCGCAAGACCGCAATATGGTGGGCGTAGCTCAGTTGGTAGAGCGCTGGATTGTGATTCCAGTTGTCGTGGGTTCGATTCCCATCGTCCACCCCATATTCTTGAAAGGCGCCTTGATCGTGAGATCGGGCGCCTTTTTGTTTTGGGTTCTGCGTGGCTGTGGTTGTATGCCTTGGGTGCGTCGGCGCTCGATCTCAGAGGCGCCGAAAATGTCGTGGCGAGCCCCTTCCCGCCAAATCGCATCCCTCGCCCTTGCAATCCACTGGTGACACCCCAATAAAAGCTGTTAGATTTCAGCCGGTTGAAACACCGGCCCGTTTGGCTGGCAGAGGACACCACGATGATTGCAAAAGAAGCCCGTCAGGCCCTGGCGCTGCAGCGCTTTGCCGAAGCCAATCCGCAGTTGCTCGAGGAGATCCGTGAGCTGGACGCGCGTGAGCAGGCTCAGCAGATCGAGTGGGCGTTCGAGGATGCAGCCGACGAGCAGGGTATTCAGCCCTGGGAGCTGGCGCTGCAATTGATTGCCGAAACCCCGGAGCAGCTGAACGCCATGCGTCTGGAGACGCACCGTGAGGTGGCCGAGGCGCTGGGGCTGGAATGGGAAGAGTACTGCCAGTTCAACGAAATCGATCCTGAATAAAGGAAGCGAATTCGCCACAGGCAGTTGTTTGACAAGGTATTTCGGCTGCACGTCGCCTCGGGTGTCGTGCAGCCCTTATTGAAGCAGGCCCGGCGGTGTGCCGTGCGGGCCTTGAAAGTTAATCGACCGGCGTTGTTTCCCGTCGTCCCGAGTGGGGTGACTTCTGCTGCGTGACTCACTAGAATGCTTGCCCTTGATTCTTGGAGTCGGGCTAACGCCGGCTAACGTCTGTGCAACGAGGAATATCCATGCAAGTTTCTGTTGAAAACACTTCCGCTCTCGAGCGCCGCATGACCATCGCCGTTCCGGCCGAGCGCGTCGAGAACGAAGTCAACAAGCGTCTGCAGCAGACTGCCAAGCGCGCCAAGATTGCGGGCTTCCGTCCTGGTAAAGTGCCGATGAACGTGATCCGTCAGCGTTTCGAAGCTGACGCCCGTCAAGAGGCTTTCGGTGACCTGGTCCAGGCTTCCTTCTACGAAGCCATCGTCGAGCAGAAGCTGAACCCGGCTGGTGCCCCGGCTGTAGAGCCGAAGTCCTTCGAAAAGGGCAAGGACCTGGAATTCGTCGCCATCTTCGAAGTGTTCCCAGAGTTCACTGTTTCCGGCCTCGAGTCGATCAACGTCGAGCGCCTGAGCGCCGAAGTGGCTGACGCCGACCTGGACAACATGCTGGAAGTGCTGCGCAAGCAGAACACCCGTTTCGAGGCCGTCGAGCGCGCTGCGCAGAACGACGACCAGGTCAACATCGACTTCGTCGGCAAGGTCGACGGTGAAGTATTCGCCGGTGGTTCGGCCAAGGGCACCCAGCTGGTACTGGGCTCCGGCCGCATGATCCCAGGCTTCGAAGATGGTCTGGTTGGCGCCAAGGCGGGTGAAGAGCGCGTTGTGAACGTGACCTTCCCAGAGGATTACCAGAACCTGGACCTGGCTGGCAAAGCCGCCGAGTTCACCATCACCGTCAACAGCGTTTCGGCACCTGTGCTGCCAGAGCTGAACGAAGAGTTCTTCGCCCAGTTCGGCATCAAGGAATCGACCCTGGAAGGCTTCCGCGCCGAAGTTCGCAAGAACATGGAGCGTGAGCTGCGTCAGGCGATCAAGACCAAGGTGAAAAACCAGGTCATGGACGGTCTGCTGGCTGCCAACCCGATCGAAGTGCCGAAAGCCCTGCTGGAAAACGAAGTCAATCGTCTGCGCGTGCAGGCTGTTCAGCAGTTCGGTGGCAACATCAAGCCTGAGCAGCTGCCAGTCGAGCTGTTCGAAGAGCAAGCCAAGCGCCGCGTAGTGCTGGGCCTGATCGTGGCCGAAGTGGTCAAGCAGTTCGAGCTGAAGCCAGATGACGCCAAGGTTCGCGAGATGATCGAAGAAATGGCTTCGGCTTACCAAGAGCCTGAGCAGGTCATCGCCTGGTACTACAAGAACGATCAGCAACTGAACGAAGTGCGTTCGGTTGTGCTGGAAGAGCAAGTTGTAGATACTGTTCTGCAGAAAGCGACTGTGACCGACAAGTCGGTCTCGTACGAAGATGCCGTTAAGCCAGCTGAGGCTCCTGCCGCTGCTGAGTAACGGGCTTCTCTCGTAGGAAACCCCCACAAGCCAGCCTTCGAGCTGGCTTGTGCGTATTCAAGCCATGACTATTTGGGAGTGAGCGCAGGACATGTCCCGCAATTCTTATATTCAGCAGAGCTCTGACATCCAGGCCGCAGGCGGTCTGGTCCCGATGGTTATCGAGCAGTCCGCCCGTGGCGAACGCGCCTACGACATCTACTCGCGCCTGTTGAAGGAGCGAGTGATCTTCCTGGTGGGCCCTGTAGAAGACTACATGGCCAACCTGGTAGTGGCGCAGATGCTGTTCCTTGAGGCGGAAAACCCGGACAAGGATATCCATCTTTACATCAACTCCCCAGGCGGTTCGGTGACGGCTGGCATGTCGATCTACGACACCATGCAGTTCATCAAGCCGGATGTCTCGACCATCTGCATCGGCCAAGCCTGCAGCATGGGTGCCTTCCTGTTGACCGCTGGCGCCAAGGGCAAGCGTCACTGCCTGCCTAACTCGCGGGTGATGATTCACCAGCCGCTGGGCGGCTTCCAGGGCCAGGCTACCGACATCCAGATCCACGCCCAGGAAATCCTCAGCATCAAGGCGCGTCTCAACGAGCTGCTGGCCTACCACACCGGCCAGGACCTCGAGACCATTCAGCGCGATACTGAGCGTGACAACTTCATGAGCGCCTCGCGCGCGGCCGAGTACGGCCTGATCGACTCGGTCTACGACAAGCGGCAACTGGCCTCCTGAACCGGGGTGCCAGAGCAGGTAGGCGCCGAAAGCGCCTACCTGCGGACTTGAAAAAGCCCGCAATTGCCTTCATCTTGTGTTGCAAGCCTACCGGATTGGATCGATCGAATGACTGACACCCGTAACGGCGAGGACAGCGGCAAATTGCTCTATTGCTCCTTCTGCGGCAAAAGCCAGCACGAAGTGCGCAAATTGATTGCCGGGCCCTCGGTATTTATCTGCGACGAGTGCGTCGACCTGTGCAATGACATCATCCGTGAGGAGGTGCAGGAAGCCCAGGCCGAAAGCAGCGCGCACAAATTGCCTTCGCCGAAAGAAATCAGCGGCATCCTGGACCAGTACGTCATTGGTCAGGAGCGCGCGAAGAAGGTGCTGGCCGTAGCGGTGTACAACCACTACAAGCGCCTGAACCAGCGTGACAAGAAGGGTGACGAAGTCGAACTGGGCAAGAGCAACATCCTGCTCATCGGGCCGACTGGCTCGGGCAAGACCCTGCTCGCCGAAACCCTGGCACGCCTGTTGAACGTACCGTTCACCATTGCTGACGCCACCACCCTGACCGAGGCCGGTTATGTGGGTGAGGACGTCGAGAACATCATCCAGAAGCTGTTGCAGAAGTGCGACTACGACGTGGAAAAGGCCCAGATGGGCATTGTCTACATCGACGAAATCGACAAGATCTCGCGTAAGTCGGACAACCCATCCATCACCCGTGATGTTTCGGGCGAGGGTGTGCAGCAGGCGTTGCTGAAATTGATCGAGGGCACCGTGGCCTCGGTTCCGCCGCAAGGTGGCCGCAAACACCCGCAACAGGAATTCCTGCAGGTTGATACCCGCAACATCCTGTTCATTTGCGGTGGTGCGTTCTCGGGCCTGGAAAAGGTCATCCAGAACCGTTCCACCAAGGGTGGCATCGGTTTTGGCGCCGAAGTGCGTAGCAAGGAAGAGGGCAAGAAGGTTGGCGAATCCCTGCGTGAGGTCGAGCCGGACGATCTGGTCAAGTTTGGCCTGATCCCGGAGTTTGTCGGCCGTCTGCCGGTATTGGCTACACTCGACGAGCTGGACGAGGCTGCGTTGATGCAGATCCTCACCGAGCCGAAGAACGCCCTGACCAAGCAGTATGCCAAGTTGTTCGAGATGGAAAGCGTCGACCTCGAGTTCCGCAGTGATGCGCTCAAGGCCGTAGCGCGCAAAGCCCTGGAGCGTAAAACCGGCGCCCGTGGCCTGCGTTCGATCCTCGAAGGCGTGCTGCTCGACACCATGTACGAGATTCCTTCGAAGAAGGAGGTCAGCAAGGTGGTGATTGACGAGAGCGTCATCGAGGGCACCTCGCAGCCGCTGATGATCTACGAGAACAGCGAGCCGCAAGCCAAGGCCGCGCCAGACGCCTGATTCAGGTAATGGCCGGTTCTCGGTTGCAAGCAAGAAGGGGGCCTACGGGCCCCTTTCTGCTTTTCCTGCGCAAGCGCTTGTAATTTCCCAGGCGTGCCCCCACATTAGGTCCAAGCATCATTTCCACCGGTTTCCGGCCATAAGGCCGCTGTAGAGGCGAAATCATGAAGACCACCCTCGACTTGCCTCTTTTGCCATTGCGCGATGTCGTTGTTTACCCGCACATGGTTATCCCGCTGTTCGTGGGGCGTGAAAAGTCCATCGAAGCCCTCGAGGCAGCGATGACGGGCGAAAAGCAGATCCTCCTGCTGGCCCAGAAGAATCCAGCCGACGACGACCCGGGTGAGGACGCCCTGTACCGCGTCGGTACCGTTGCCACTGTGCTGCAACTGCTGAAGCTGCCTGATGGCACCGTGAAGGTGTTGGTCGAAGGCGAGCAGCGTGGCGCCGTCGAGCGTTTCACCGAAGTAGAAGGGCACATCCGTGCCGAAGTCTCCCTGATCGACGAAACCGATGCCGCCGAGCGCGAGTCGGAAGTGTTCGTGCGCACGCTGCTGTCGCAGTTCGAGCAGTACGTTCAGTTGGGCAAGAAAGTCCCTGCCGAAGTGCTGTCTTCGCTGAACAGCATCGAAGAGCCTGGGCGCCTGGTCGACACCATGGCCGCGCACATGGCCCTGAAGATCGAGCAGAAGCAGGAAATTCTCGAAATCGTCGACCTGACTACCCGTGTCGAACACGTGCTTGCGCTGTTGGACGCCGAAATCGACCTGCTGCAGGTCGAAAAGCGCATTCGCGGCCGGGTCAAGAAGCAGATGGAGCGCAGCCAGCGCGAGTACTACCTGAATGAGCAGATGAAGGCCATTCAGAAAGAGCTGGGCGATGGCGACGAAGGCCACAACGAAGTCGAAGAGCTGAAAAAGCGTATCGAAGCCGCTGGCCTGCCCAAAGATGCCCTGGCCAAGGCCCAGGCAGAGCTGAACAAGCTCAAGCAGATGTCGCCGATGTCGGCCGAGGCCACCGTGGTACGTTCGTACCTCGACTGGCTGGTGCAGGTGCCGTGGAAGGCGCAGAGCAAGGTGCGCCTGGACCTGACCAAGGCCGAGGAAATCCTCGACGCCGACCATTATGGTCTGGAAGAGGTCAAGGAACGTATCCTCGAGTACCTTGCCGTACAGAAACGCGTCAAGAAAATCCGCGGCCCGGTGCTGTGCCTGGTCGGCCCACCCGGCGTCGGCAAGACCTCGTTGGCCGAGTCGATCGCTGCCGCCACCAACCGCAAGTTCGTGCGTATGGCCCTGGGTGGTGTGCGTGACGAGGCCGAAATTCGCGGCCACCGCCGTACCTACATCGGCTCCATGCCGGGCCGTCTGATCCAGAAGATGACCAAGGTGGGGGTGCGCAACCCGCTGTTCCTGCTCGATGAAATCGACAAGATGGGCAGCGACATGCGCGGCGACCCGGCCTCGGCGCTGCTTGAAGTGCTCGACCCGGAGCAGAACCACAACTTCAACGACCACTACCTGGAGGTCGACTACGACCTTTCGGACGTGATGTTCCTGTGCACCTCGAACTCGATGAACATCCCGCCGGCGCTGCTCGACCGGATGGAAGTCATCCGCCTGCCGGGTTACACCGAGGACGAGAAGATCAACATCGCGGTCAAGTACCTGGTACCCAAGCAGGTCAAGGCCAACGGCTTGAAGAAGGAAGAGCTGGAAGTCGACGTCTCGGCGATCCGCGACATCATCCGCTACTACACCCGCGAAGCCGGTGTGCGGGGCCTCGAGCGGCAAATCGCCAAGGTCTGCCGCAAGGTGGTCAAGGAACATACCGGGCAGAAGCAGGTCAAGGTCAAGGTGGCCAGCGAGCAGCTGGAGCATCTGCTGGGCGTGCGCAAGTTCCGCTACGGCCTGGCCGAGCAGCAGGACCAGATCGGCCAGGTGACCGGCCTGGCCTGGACTCAGGTTGGCGGCGAACTGCTGACCATCGAGGCCGTGGTCATCCCCGGCAAAGGCCAACTGATCAAGACCGGCTCGCTGGGCGATGTCATGGTCGAGTCGATCACCGCCGCGCAGACCGTGGTTCGCAGCCGCGCCCGCAGCCTGGGGATTGCAGCCGACTTCCACGAGAAGCACGACGTGCACATCCACATGCCTGAAGGCGCCACGCCGAAGGACGGCCCAAGTGCCGGTATCGGCATGTGCACCGCGCTGGTGTCGGCACTGACGCAGATTCCGGTACGTGCCGACGTGGCCATGACCGGCGAAATCACCCTGCGTGGCCAGGTGTTGGCCATTGGCGGGCTGAAGGAAAAACTGCTGGCGGCACACCGTGGCGGGATCAAGACGGTGATCATTCCAGAGGAAAATGTGCGCGATCTGAAGGAGATTCCGGAAAATATCAAACAGGATCTTCAGATCAAACCGGTCAAATGGATTGACGAAGTCCTGCAAATTGCGCTGCAATACGCCCCGGAGCCCTTGCCAGATGTGGCTCCTGAGATTGTCGCGAAAGATGAAAAGCGCGACGGCGATGCTAAGGAAAGAATCAGCACGCATTAGTAGTTTTTGGCTGGGGGGCTTTCCTTGACAGTTTTTTCGGGGCCTTGCTATAAAGCGGCACGCTATTGTCAACAGGCCACCCAGCGCACGTTTCATAAGCTTTTCATTACATACTTAGAAACAAACTCAATAGAGAAATAAGGGGACTTAGAGTGAACAAGTCGGAACTGATTGACGCTATCGCCGCATCTGCAGACATCCCGAAAGCTGTAGCCGGCCGTGCGCTGGATGCAGTCATCGAATCCGTCACCGGCGCCCTGAAGCAAGGTGACGATGTAGTACTGGTTGGCTTCGGTACCTTCTCGGTCAAGGATCGCGCCGAGCGTACCGGCCGCAACCCGCAAACCGGCAAGGCGATCAAGATCGAAGCCGCCAAGGTTCCAGGTTTCAAGGCAGGCAAAGGCCTGAAAGACGCCGTCAACTAAGTCGTCTTTCAGCCGGACCCGGCCTGGCCTGGTCCGAGCACGGTGACGGCGGGGCGCAAACGTTCCCGCCTGACACGTTTGCTAAGAAAAGGCGCATCCTCGGATGCGCCTTTCTTTTATCAGGATTCTACCCACGCTCCGCGGTTGTCGACGCAGTGGTACAGCCGTTTCTGGGGGACGCATGCTGCAAAATATCAGGGACAATTCACAAGGTTGGATTGCCAAGACCATCATCGGCCTTATCGTCGTGTTGATGGCGTTGACCGGCTTCGAAGCCATTTTTCAGGCCGCCACCCATAGCCAGGACGCCGCCAAGGTGAACGGCCAGACCATCAGCCAGAACGAGCTGAGCCAGGCGGCCGACATGCAGCGCCGTCAGCTGATGCAACAGTTGGGCAAGGATTTCGACCCAGCGCTGCTGGATGACAAATTGCTGCGTGAAGAGGCCCTCAAGGGCTTGATCAGCCGCAAGCTGCTGCTGCAAGGCGCCGAAGATGCCAAGTTCGCCTTCTCCGAGGCCGCGCTTGATCAGGTGATCCTGCAGACGCCGGAGTTTCAGGTGGACGGCAAGTTCAGTGCCGACCGTTTCGACCAGGTCATCCGCCAGATGGGCTACGGTCGCATGCAGTTCCGCGAGATGCTCGCCGAGGAAATGCTCATCGGCCAGCTGCGCACCGGCCTGGCTGGCAGCAGCTTCGTGACCGATCAGCAGGTTGACGCCTTTGCTCGCCTCGAGAAGCAGACGCGCGACTTCGCCTCCCTGACCTTCAAGGCCGACCCGGCCGCGGTCAAGGTCAGCGAAGAAGAGGTGAAGGCGCACTACGACCAGCACGCCAAGGAGTTCATGTCGCCTGACCAAGTAGTGATCGACTACATCGAGCTGAAGAAGTCGGCGTTCTTCGACCAGGTCAAGGTCACCGACGAAGAACTCAAGGCCCAGTACGAGAAGGAAATCGCCAACCTCGCCGAGCAGCGCCATGCCGCGCACATCCTCATCGAGGTCAACGACAAGGTCACCGAAGCCCAGGCCAAGGCCCGCGCCGAAGAGATCGAGCAGCGCCTGGCCAAGGGTGAAGACTTCGCCGCGCTGGCCAAGGAGTTCTCCCAGGACCCAGGCTCGGCCAACAACGGCGGCGACCTCGGCTTTGCCGGCCCGGGTGTATACGACCCAGCCTTCGAAGACGCGCTCTACAAGCTGCAGGATGGCCAGGTATCGACGCCGGTGCGTACCGAGTTTGGCTACCACCTGATCAAGCTGCTGGGCGTGCAGGCGCCAGAAGTACCGAGCTTCGCCAGCCTGAAGGACAAGCTGACCCGCGACCTGAAGATTCCGTTGGTCGAGCAGCGTTATGTCGACGCCAGCAAGCAACTGCAGGATGCAGCCTACGAGGCTTCCGACCTGGCCCAGCCGGCCCAGGACCTGAACCTCAAGGTGCACACCTCTGCAGCGTTTGGCCGCGAAGGCGGTGAGGGCATCACGGCCAACCGTTCAGTGGTGCAGGCCGCGTTCTCCGAAGAAGTGCTGGATGAGGGTGCCAACAGCACCGCCATCGAACTCGACCCGGAAACCACTGTAGTGCTGCGTGTCAAGGAGCACCGCAAGCCAGAGCAATTGCCGCTGGAAGCTGTGGCCAAGAACATCAGCGAACACCTGGCCAAAGAGAAGGCGACTGCCGAGCTCAAGGCCAAGGCGGACAAGCTGATTGCCGGCCTGCGTGATGGTTCCATCGCAGCAGGTAGCGTGCATGAAGGGCAAGGCTGGAAAGCTTATGAAGCAGTTACCCGTGGTGAGGACGGCATTGACCCGGCCGAGCTGCAGGCGCTGTTCCGCCTGGGCAAGCCGCAAGCCAAGGACAAGCCGGTTTATGGCAGCGTAGTGCTGCGCGACGGTAGCCTGGTAGTACTGCAGCTCAAGGGCGTCAACGAAGGCGCAACTGCCACCGACGAAGAGAAGCAGCAGATCCGCCGCTACCTTGCGTCGCGTGCTGGCCAGCAGGACTTCGCGGCCTACCGCAAGCAGCTGGAAGCCAATGCGGATATCACCCGTTACTAAGGTGATCGCTGCATGAACAAACAGGCCGCCTCGTGCGGCCTGTTTCATTTCGGTTCACGTGAAGGCATGCACGGTCATCGTGTTAGCGCTTCACCCCTTCATAGTTATCCAGCGTATCCCGCGCAATCTCCCGCCCTAGAGCAATCAGCTCCGGCGCCTTGTAGAACTCGAAAAACCGGCAGACCCGTTTAGGCACGTTGATCAGCACGTCCGGCGGATAGCCGGCGATTTTGTACTGTGCCAACGAGGTCTGCATGACCTCGAAGCTCTGGTTGATCAGGTCCAGCAGCGAAGCAGGCCCCACGTTATCGATGATGAACGAACCGGTAGCCGACTTCGGTGCACCCTCGCGCTCCGGTGCCGCCGCCGGTTGCTGGCTTTCCGGGTCGGCGGCATCGTTCAGCCATGGGCTGGGTGGAGCCAGCCCTTCGGCGACGATCTCCTGCTCGATGCGTATCAGCTCCTCGGCCGGCTTGCGCCGAAACGGCAAGCGTGAACCCAGTGAACTCAACAAAGCATCAAAACGCATCTTGAATGCCGCCGGGCGTTCGATCACCGGCAACTGATAGTGCTTCTGGTTGGTGGCGTTGAGGTTGACCGCGATGATCAGGTCGCAATGGCTGGACACCACCGGGACGATTGGCAAGGGGTTGAGGATGCCTCCGTCGACCAGCATGCGGTTGCCTTGCATCACCGGTGTGAACAGGCTGGGGATGGCTGCCGAGGCGCGCATGGCCTGATGCAGGCAGCCCTCCTGGAACCAGATTTCCTGCTGGTTGGTGAGGTCGGTGGCCACTGCTGTGTAAGGAATACGCAGTTGCTCGATGTTGATTTCGCCGACGATCTTGCGGATCTGCCCAAACACCTTGTCGCCGCGAATGGCACCCAGTCGAAAGCTGACGTCGACTAGGCGCAATACATCCAGATAATCCAGGCTTTCGATCCAGTTGCGGTAGTCGTCCAATTTGCCGGCGGAGTAGATGCCGCCAATCACCGCGCCCATGGAGCAGCCGGCGATACAGGCGATGTCGTAGCCGCGGCGCTCGATTTCCTCGATGACGCCGATGTGTGCATACCCCCGGGCTCCGCCCGATCCCAGTACCAGCGCTACGCGTTTACTCATGAACATTCCCCGGCCATTGCCACCATGGTCCTACAATGCACCCATCGCTGCCTGTGCTTCAATGTAGATCGCGCTGAGCTACTGTATTAAAACCGGCCGGAGCCCGCTGGCCGGGCAGGGCACTTTTCAGCTGCCGGGGCGTCGAACAGCCACCGAATTTTCCATTGAGGTATTACTGATGAAAGCCTGGATCTGCCTTCCACTGATTGCCTTGGCCCTTGCCGGCTGTGCGGGCAAGACGGCCTACCGTGACAGCTGCGCGACCCAGCTGGATGCCGCCTGGAAGGAACTGGACCTGGCCAAGGCCGAAGGCTTTGCCGGTGCCGTGAGCTATTCCAAGGCTTTGTCGCTGCTCACCGGGGCCAAGACCCAGCAGCAGTTCGAAGGTTACGAAAGCTGTACCCGCAAAGCTGAAAAGGCGCGCTTCTACATTCGTGAATCGCGCGCCGGGCGTTGACCAAGGAGCGTCCAATGTCTGCCATGCTCGATCATGTCGTAGCTCAGATTCTGGCCGTGCAGGTGCGCCTGCTGGCCTGTCGCGAGCGCTTGGCTGCCAATACCGACAGCGAGGCCTTGCACGACCTGCGTATCACCTTGCGCCGGCTGCGCAGCCTGCTGCGGCCGCTGCGCGGCCTGCCTGGCGTGGAGCAACTGGAAGATGCCGCCAGCGCGCTGGGTACCCTGACCACGCCGCTGCGTGATCGCGAGGTGCTGGCGGCTGAGCTGATCGGGCGCGGCCAAACCGCGGCCGGCCAGCGGCGCCTTCAGGGGCGTGACAGAACCTTCGCCAGTGTCGCTGCTAGCCCACAGCTGGCAAGGGTGCTGGCGATTGTCGACGCGTTTCCACTGTTTCTGCGTGCGGCAGGCCGTGAGGGTTTGGTCAAGTCGCTGGGCAAGCGCATCGACAAACGCCTGGTCAAGCAATGGCGCAGGTTGAACGAAGCGCTGCAGGACCCGGCCCACGATCGTCACCGGCTGCGTTTGCTGATCAAGCGTGCGCGCTATGGCGATGAGGCATACCCGCAGCTCAACCATGCAGGCAAGAAACTGCAGCGTTTGCTGAAGCAGGCGCAGGGCGACCTTGGCAACTGGCACGACCGCCTGCAATGGCTGCTGCAAGTGCGCGATCATGCCGACCTGGCCCCCTGCAAGGCGGCTTGGGAGCATGAGCTGCACGAGGCTGAGCGCCAATCGGATGTGACCCTCGATGCCCTGCAACGGGCGCTGGCGCGGCGCCAGCCCGAAAAATGACCGAAATGCGGGCTGATCCCCCGAGGTTTGCTGGCTAGGATGGGCAGACCTTTTTCGCTGCAGGCAGGAGCCGGCCAATGAATTTCAACCAACTGCTCGACGCCGTGCGGGCCAACCCGAACTCCGTCAGTATCCCGCCCAGCTGGGCCCAGGGCCGCGCTGCCTTTGGCGGGCTGATGGCGGCATTGGTCTATGAAACCATGCGCCTGAAACTCAGCGACAGCCGCCCGGTACGCTCGCTGGCCATCAGCTTTGTGGCGCCAGCGGCGGCAGATGTGCCGATCCGCTTCGAGGTGGAGGTGCTGCGTGAAGGCAAGGCAGTCAGCACCTTGCTGGGCCGCGCCGTTCAGGATGGCCAGGTGGTGACGCTGGTACAGGGCAATTTCGGTGCAGGCCGGCCTTCGGTGGTCGAAGTGCCAGCATTACCGGCGATGGAAATGCCGGCACTCGATGATGCAGCTCCCGAGTTACCGTACATCAAAGGCGTTACCCCGGAGTTCATGCGGCACGTGGCATTGCGCTGGGCAGTGGGCGGGTTGCCGTTTAGTGGCAATCAGTCGCGCAAGATGGGGGGCTGGGTACGGTTGCGGGATGTGGCTGAAGAACAGGTCAACGAAACGCACCTGCTGGCGTTGGTCGATGCCTGGCCACCGAGCCTGATGCCGTTTCTCAAGCAGCCCGCAGCGGGCAGCACGCTGACCTGGACCATCGAATTCATTCAGCCCACGGCGAAGCTATCGACCCTGGACTGGTGCCGGTATTGCGTAGAGACCGAGCATGCGCGGGATGGTTATGGGCATGCTGCTGCGGCGTTGTGGACCGCAGGGGGTGAATTGCTGGCCTTGAGCCGCCAGACCGTCACCGTGTTTGCCTAACCCGTAACCACAGCGATTGCGCGCATGATCGTCACGTCAATGGCGGTGCTTGTGCCGCTCCCGCCAGGCCTTCCACCAAGCCCCGCTGAGTACAAAGCGCGGGAAGGTGATGAACTGCTCGGTCAGTAAGCGTTGCATGGCATCCTGGCGGTTGGCGAATGGCTCGGGCTGTTCGGCTTCCAGGCGGTGGCCATGGCGCTGCAGGCCGAGGCCGGCGATCAAGGCAATGATACCCACCGCGATCTGGCCCAGGTCGAGACCGAAGAGGCCGGACAGCACCAGTAGAGCCCCCAGGATGAACAACGGCACGGCAATCAGGTGCAGCACCAGATTGGTCGGGTGGCGGTGGTTATGGTGGTAGCCGCGCCATTGCCAGGCGGGCAGGTTGGGCAGGCGTTTGCTCATGGGTAATTCCTCTCGGTCATGCCCAAAGCTTAGTGCGGCCCCCGAGCGGGGGCCAATCGAGGCTGGCTATGGTGGCTATAGCTTGAGCTGGCCAATGGCTTTGCTCAGTTCGCCTGCCAGGGTCGCCAGTTCGCTGCTGGTGGTCGCCGAGCTCACTGTCTGCTGCACAGTCTGCTCGGTGACATCGCGGATGCTCACCACCGCGCGGTTCATTTCCTCGGCCACCTGGCTTTGCTGCTCGGCCGCCACAGCAATCTGGGTATTGCTTTCGCGCATTTGCGCCACGGCACCGGTGATTTCGGCCAGCGCCTCACCGGCTTCCTGTGCCTGGCGCACGCAGTCGTCGGCCTTGTACGAGCTTTCCTGCATGAACTCCACTGCATCGCGGGTGCCCGACTGCAGGGCCGAAACCATGGTGGTGATCTCGTCTGTGGAGGATTGCACGCGTTTGGCCAGGTTGCGCACTTCATCGGCCACCACGGCAAAGCCGCGCCCCAAGTCACCGGCGCGCGCTGCTTCGATGGCGGCGTTGAGCGCCAGCAGGTTGGTCTGTTCGGCAATACTGTGGATCACACTGACCACGCCGTTGATTTTCTGGCTGTCTTCAGCCAGCTGACGAATCATCTCGGCAGTTTGCTGCACGCCGCTGGAAAGCCCGGAAATCGAATCCTGCACCCGGCTGACCACCTCTTTGCCACTGCCGGCCAGGGTGTCGGCGGATTGTGACAAGTCGCGGGTGGCGCCGGCGTGCTGGGCAATGTGGTGCACCGTCGCCGACATTTCGTTGATGGCGGTGGCCGCTTGATCGGTCTCGCTCTGTTGGCCAAGCATGCCGTGGCGCACGTCGCTCATGCTGGCGGCCAGGCGTGCGGCACCTGAGTCCAACTGTGCAGCGGTATGGGCGACGGTGCTGACCACGCGGTGATAGGTTGCCTGCATGGCGTTGAAGGCCCCGGCCATCTGGCCGACCTCGTCGCCACAGGCTAGCGGTACCCGAGCCGCCAGGTCGCCGGTTTTTTCCACGTGCAGCATCACGTCCTTGAGGGTATTGAGCTGGCTGAGCAGGAAGCGGATCAGCAGTTGTGAGGCGCCGAGCATGGCCAGCATCAATATCAGCACGCACACCGCGTAATTGCTGAAGCGATCGAAGAATACCTGGCGCAGGCTGGGCGACTGGGCCAGCACGGCAACCTGCTGGTCGCCGTTGCGCAGTACCTGTGCGCCGCGCAGCGGGTTGTCACCGAGGATCCAGGCGCTGGGCAGTGCAACCCAGCCCTGGGCGTTGCGCAGGGCTTCAAGGGCCTCACCGGCGAAGGTTGGCGTTTGCCCGGCCGACCAGCTGATGACGTTGGCCGGGCGCGGCAGTGCTTGCCCGGCCGGCCAGGCAGCCAACAACTGGGCTTGCGCGGCCGCTTGCTCCTGCGCTGCCTCGGCGCGTGCGCGTTGCTCCAGGTGCACGGCATACAGCACCAGCAGCAAGGTGGTCACAAAGGCCACCGCGTTGACGGCCCAGAATTTGTACTTCAAGGAAACGTTGCTAAGCCAGGCACCCATGGGCAGGTCTTCTCTGAGTTGAGCGGAAACAATATTGGCAAGGTGCCATCATTGTGCCTGTATCACTCAGGTCCGTTGTTGATATGCGTCAAATTCAGATTTGGAAAAATGCCCGCGCCGTCGCTGTGGTATGCGCCGCGGTCTGCTCGGCCGACTCACCTCGATGCAGGGCCACTTCGCGCAAGACCTCCGGCAGAAACGCCGGCTCGTTACGGCCGTTTTTCGGCTTGGGCCGCAAGCTGCGCGGCAGCAGGTAGGGCGCGTCGCTTTCCAGCATCAGCCGGCCTTGCGCAATGTTGCCCACCAGAGGGTGCAGGTGGGTGCCGCGGCGTTCGTCGCAGATCCAACCGGTAATGCCGATATGCAGGTCCATGTCCAGGTAGGCGAACAATGCCTCGCGCTCACCGGTAAAGCAGTGCACCACCGCGCCGGTCAGGTGGTCGCGGTAATCCTTGAGGATTGCCAGCAAGCGTTCGCTGGCATCACGCTCGTGCAGGAACACCGGCAGGCGCAGCTCCACAGCCAAGGCCAGCTGGGCTTCCAGGGCTTTTTCCTGCAGCGGGCGAGGGGAGAAGTCGCGGTTGAAATCCAGGCCGCATTCGCCCACGGCGCGCACGCGCGGTTCATTCAGCAACAGGCGCAGCTGGCGCTCGCTGTCGGCATCCCAGGCTTTGGCGTCATGAGGGTGCACGCCGGCCGTGGCGAACAGGTGCGCACTGCTCGGGTCCAGCTGCTGGCACAGCGCCAACGCCTGTTCGCTGACGGCCAGGCTGGTGCCTGTCAGCACCATTTGCGTAACCCCGGCCTCAAGTGCGCGCTCGACGATTGCTGCCTGTTGGTCGTGGAAACTGCTGTTGGTCAGGTTGACGCCGATATCGATCAGTTGCATGGTGCTATCTCGTGCCGCGGGGCGGCCAGCATAGCAAAAACCGCGTTTTTCTGAAAAAACCAAGAACTTCATGCTGTTGCCGTGGTCTTTTACCGTCATTTATCACTTGGCGGTGCAACCCATGGATGCCGCCCACCGACCACGGACACGTTTGCGCATGCTGCGATGC
This sequence comes from Pseudomonas sp. NBRC 111132, assembly GCF_001320565.1. Classification (NCBI taxonomy): domain Bacteria; kingdom Pseudomonadati; phylum Pseudomonadota; class Gammaproteobacteria; order Pseudomonadales; family Pseudomonadaceae; genus Pseudomonas; species Pseudomonas sp. NBRC 111132. The sequence goes on along the minus strand of NZ_BCBI01000003.1, from coordinate 118,878 downwards.
TGGCTTGTTTTCCTGCTGACGCTCGGGCTGGTCCTTGCCGGTCCGGCACAGGCGCGCGCGCCGGGGCCGCAGCAGAATATTCCGCCAGCCAAGGTGCGTGACCTGCAGCAAATTCGCACCAGCAAAGTGCTGCGGGTGCTGGTCAACCAGAGCCGCAACAGCTCGGGTGAGGTCAAGGGCGAGCCGGTCGGCATTGAGTATTATCGCCTGCGTGCCCTGGAGCATTACCTCAATGCTCGTACCGCCGACGACCAGCAGATCCAGCTAAAGCTCATCCCAAGGGCCAAGGAGCAGTTGCTGGGCGCCTTGGCCCGTGGCGAGGGTGACCTGGCTGCGCCTGGCGAACTGCTCGACCCCAGCACGGTGCGCGGCGTCAGCAGCAGTGCGCCGATACTCGACCAGGTGCCGTTGATGCTGGTCGGGCGTAAAGGCGAGCGAAGCTTCAGCAAGGTCGAGCAGTTGTCCGGGCGTACCGTGGCCTTAACCAGCGCCAGCGCCGCCGGGCCAATGATCCAGCAGGTCAACCAGCAACTGGCGCTGCGCAAGCGGCCGCCAATCAAGGTGGAGTGGGTCGATTCGACGCTGGCGGTGGAGGACGTGCTGGAGATGGTGCAGGCTGGCATCTACCACCTGACCGTAGTCGAGCAGCCAATTGCCCGCCGATGGGCGCGGGTTATGCCGCGCCTGCGCCTGGACAGCCGGGTGCACCTGGGGGCGCCGCAAGCCATGCGCTGGTATGTGGGGCGTGATGCGCCGCAATTGTTGGCGACGGTCGATCACTTCCTGCAAGGTTACCGCGCGCCTGACAACCAGGATGCCGCGTTCGAGCGCATCTACCGCCGTCAGTATCGGGTGCACAACCCGTTGGCCAGCAAGGACCGCCAGCGCCTGGCCTCGGTGCGGGCGGTGCTGCAGAAGCATGGCCAGGCGCAGCAGATCGACTGGCTCAACCTGGCTGCGCTGGCCTTCAAGGAGTCGACGCTCAACCCGGCCGCACGCGGCACCGGTGGTGCCCATGGCCTGATGCAGATCACCCCTTCGGCCGCCCAGCGCGTGGGGGTGAGCAACACCGCGACGGTGGATGGCAATGTCCAGGCCAGTGCTCGATACCTGGCGCTTATCCGGCGCAAGTTCTTCGCCAGTGCCAAGATCAACGAGCGTGAGCGCATGGCCTTTGTGCTGGCAGCCTACAATCTTGGCCCCGAGCGGGTCCAGGCCATGCGCGCCGAGGCTCGGCGGCGTGGGCTCAACGGTAACCAGTGGTTTTTCCAGACCGAACGCATCGCCATGGAGCAGGTGGGTATGGGGCCAGTCAATTTCGTCAACAGCGTCAACAAATACTACCTGGCGTTCAACCGCGAACGGGTCGCGCTGGAGCGCGTAGCGAAGCGTTGATGTATCGAATTTGTAGATTGTTATGTTGGGCTTTTTGCGATTTTCATATCAGTAGAATTGATTATGATGGCGCCCATCCCAACACAACTTCCTCGCTTCAAGGACGCTTCGACATGAACAACACTACCCTCAACGCCCTGTTCTCTACCCGTGCTGGCGCTGGCCTCAGCGTTATCCGCATCCTGGTCGGCATCATTTTCATGGCGCATGGTGCGCAAAAACTCTTCGGCCTGTTCGGTGGCTATGGCCTGGAAGGCACCGGCCAATGGATGGAAAGCATCGGCCTGGCCCCGGGTTACCTGATGGCCCTGCTGTCCGGTAGTGCCGAGTTCTTCGGCGGCCTGGCCCTGGTGGTTGGCCTGCTGGCTCGTCCAGCGGCGCTGGCGCTGACCGTGACCTTGGTGGTGGCGATCTTCTCGGTGCACATCGGCAATGGCCTGTTCATGTCCAACAACGGCTATGAGTTCGCCTTGGCGCTGCTGGCCGGTACCGTTGCCGTCATGATCGAAGGCGCAGGCCGCTTCTCGCTCGACCGCCTGATCGCCCGCTGATACTGCGCAAGCGGCAAGATGCAAGCCTCAAGCCGAAAGTGATCGGTTTGAGGCTTGTATCTTGCCGCTTGTAGCTCTAGCATACCGCCTGCGCCGATTTAAACAGCTACTTGCGGGGCGCAGGAAAGCCCCACCTCCGGGCCATCCGAAATACCGCTAAAGCGCTGGTTCGGTGACGCCTCCCACCGCTGCCCAGCGGGATTCGCGAGGCGGAGAGAAGCTCCATGAGTTGCCCACGTACCAGTGTCTGTTTGAGCCCTTTGCCTGCCAACCAGGCGTCCCGCACACCGCGCATCCTGCTCGGCGGCCAGCATCAGCCCACCCTTTTGCGTCATCTCGAAGGCCTGTCACGGCGCAAGGGCCAGGCGCGTGCCTTTCTGATTCAGTTCGCCGATAGCGGCTGCTACCTCGCGCAGTATGGCACTGACCGTTTCGACCTGGCCGTGATCCAGGCGCCAGCGCTGGAGGAGGCTGCCGAAGTCATCGGCCACCTCACCCGCATCGCGCGCCAAGGCCTGATTACCCGCCGCTGAGGAGTGCGCTGTTGAGCACCAACATCATCACCACGGAAGGCCATGAGGCGCTGAAGAAGGAGCTGGACCACCTGTGGCGGGTGTATCGGCCGGAAATCACCCAGAAAGTCGCCTGGGCGGCGTCGCTGGGAGACCGTAGCGAGAACGCCGACTATCAGTACAACAAGAAGCTACTGCGCGAAATCGACCGCCGAGTGCGTTACCTGCGCAAGCGCCTTGAAGATGTGAAGGTGGTGGCGTACTCGCCGCAGCAGGAGGGCAAAGTGTTTTTCGGTGCCTGGGTCGAAATCGAGAACGATGAGGGCGAGACCATGAAGTTTCGCATTGTCGGCTATGACGAGATCTACGGGCGCAACGATTACATTTCGATCGACTCGCCCATGGCCCGCGCCTTGTTGAAGAAGGAGGAGGGCGATGAGGTGGTGGTGCATACACCTACTGGTGAAGCGACCTGGTATGTGAACAGCATCAGCTACGGGTGATGAGTTGACGTTACCTGTGCCCGCCTCTTCGCGGGCACAGGCAGCCATCAAGTGTCGCGTAGAACCGCCAGCGGGCTAGTATTCAAGGCCCGTCGCGTCCCCAGTACCCCCGCACCCCCCACCAGCAACGCCCCCGCAAGCGGCAACACCAGCAACCACGGATGTGGGCTCCATTGCAGGTCAAAGGCGTAGCGGTACAGCACCAGGGTAATCAGTTCGCAGCCCACTGCAGCCAACAGCCCGCTGGCCGCTCCCAGCAAACCGAATTCGATACGCCGAGCCTTGACCAGCAACGGCCGCGCCGCCCCCAGGGCGCGCAGCAAGGCGCCCTGGCGAATGCGTTCGTCCAGTGTGGCCTGCAAGCCTGCGAACAGCACCGCCAGCCCGGCCGCCAGTACGAACAGCAGCACATACTCCACCGCCAGGGTCACCTGGGCGAGGATGCTGCGCAGCTGGTCGAGCAAGGCATCCACCTGCAGGATGGTCACTGCCGGAAACGCCCGTGACAGTGCCACCACATCCAGGTCATGCCCCGGTGCCAGGTAGAAGCTGGTCAGGTAGGTGGTCGGCAGCCCTTGTAGCGTGCCGGGCTGGAAGATCATGTAGAAATTCGGCTGGAAGCTGTCCCAGTGCACGCTACGCAGGCTGCTGACGCGGGCCTGGCGCTGCTGGCCGCCGATGTCGAAGGTCAGCAGGTCGCCCATGTGCAGTTTCAGGCTGCTGGCCAGTTCCGCTTCCACCGATACCCCGGGGATTTCGTTGTCGGCTGGCAAGGCTTGCCACCAGCTGCCGGCGGTCAGCGCGTTGCCTTCGGGCAATTCGGCGGCCCAGGTCAGGCTGAGGTCGCGCTGTACGGCGCGCTCGCCTGCCGAGTCCTTGCTGACGATCTGCTGTACCGGCTGCTCGTTGATCTGCACCAGGCGCCCGGGCGTCACCGGGTACAGCGGCGCTGAAGTGGCGTTGACCTGGTGCAGGCGTTGAGCGAACGGTTCGCGGTCATCCGGCAGGATGTTCAGGGCGAAATGGTTCGGCGCATCCTTGGGCAACTGCGCTTGCCAGGTGTCGAGCAGTTCTGCGCGTAGCAGGGCGACCAGGGCCATGGCCAGCAAAATCAAGCCGAAGGCCAGGGCCTGGCCGGCGGCAGCCATGGGGTGGCGTAACAGCTGGCCGAGCCCCAGGCGCCAGGTGAGTGGCGCGCCGGCCAGCAGCTGGCGCAGGCTGCGCAATCCGAGTAACAGCAGGCCACCGAGCAATAGTGCAGCGACCAGGCCGCCGCCGAGCAGGGCGAAAGTGAGCAGCAAGTCGAGGCTCAGGCGCCACATGATCAGGCCCAGGGCAAACAGAGCGGCGCCGTACACCAACCAGCTGCTGGGTGGTATCGGTAACAGATCACGGCGCAGTACCCGCAGTGGCGGAACTTGGCCCAGGGCGGCAATTGGCGGCAGGGCGAAGCCGGCCAGTGCAACCAGCCCGGTACCGATACCGGCCAGCGCCGGGATGATGCCACCGGCCGGTACCACGCTTGGCAGCAGGCCGTGCAGCAAGCGGAACAGGCCCAACTGAGCCAGCCAGCCGAGCAGGGCGCCGGCAAAGGCGGCGACGAGGCCGAGCATGGCCAACTGCAGGCAATACAAGCCCAGAGCCTGGCGGCGTGAGAGCCCCAGGCAGCGCAGCAGGGCGCTGGCGTCCAGGCGGCGTGCGGCGTAGCGGCTGGCCGAGAGGGCCACAGCCACGCCGGCCAGCAGCACGGCCACCAGGCTGGCCATGTTCAGGTAGCGTTCGGCCTTGCCCAGCGCGCCGCCGATCTGTTGGTTGCCATCGCGGGTGTCGCGCAGGCGCTGGTTGGCGGCCAGGTCTTTTTCCACGGCTTGGCGGTACCGGGCCAGTGCCTCGGCATCACCGCGCCACAGGTCGCGGTAGGTGACCCGGCTGCCCGGCTGGATCACGCCGGTTGCCCCCAGGTCGGCCAGGTTCATCATCACGCGCGGGGTAAGGCTGTAGAAGTTGTTGGCGCGGTCTGGCTCGTAGGTCAGCACGCGGCTCATGCGCAGGGTTTTCATGCCTACGTCGATGCTGTCACCAATCGCCAGCCCCAGTGCCGCCAGCAGGCGTGGTTCGACCCACGCCTCGCCAGGAGCAGGGCCGCCGCCAGGCGTTTCCTCGGCGTAAGGTGCCGGCGCGCTGCGTACTTGCCCGCGCAATGGGTAGGTGCCGTCGGCGGCCTTGACGCTGGACAGTTGGATGCCGTTATCGCCGCCCACCACACTGGTGAACTCGACCACCTGCGCGTGGCGCAAGCCAAGTGCCGTGCCGGTATCGATCTGTTGCTCGCGGGCGGGGGCACTGCCCTGCAGCACCAGGTCGGCACCCAGGAATTCGCTGGCGCGCAGTTGCATGGCACCGTTAAGGCGGGCGCCGAAATAGCCGATGGCGGTGCTGGCTGCCACCGCCACCAGCAGGGCGAAGAACAGCACGCGTACTTCGCTGGCGCGAATGTCGCGCAGCAACTGGCGCAGGGCCAGGCCGCACAGGCGGGATAACGGCATGTGGTTCATCAGGCTTCCACCGAGGTCACCAGGCGCCCCGCGTCCAGGCGGATCTGGCGGCGGCAGCGCCGGGCCAGGCGTTCGTCATGGGTGACCAGCACCAGGGTGGTGCCGCGCTCCTTGTTCAATTCAAACAGCAAGTCGCTGATGCGCTCACCCGTGTGGCTGTCGAGGTTGCCGGTGGGTTCGTCGGCAAACAACACCGCAGGCTGTGCGGCGAAGGCGCGGGCGATGGCCACCCGCTGCTGCTCGCCGCCCGACAGTTGGCGTGGGGTGTGGCTCAGGCGCTTGCCGAGGCCGACCCGTTCCAGCAGGGTGCGCGCCTGTTCGCGTGCATCGCGGCGGCCGTCCAGCTCCAGTGGCAGCATGACGTTTTCCAGCGCATTGAGGCTGTCGAGCAGTTGGAACGACTGGAACACGAAGCCCACATGTTCGGCGCGCACACGGGCGCGCTGGTCTTCATCCAGTGGCCCCAGGTCATGGCCGGCGAGAATGACCTTGCCAGCGCTGGGCTGGTCGAGGCCCGCGAGCAGGCCGAGCAGGGTCGACTTGCCAGAGCCCGAGGCGCCGACGATGGCCAAGCTGTCACCCTGGGTGAGATCAAGGGAAAGTGCGTGGAGGATGGTCAGGTCGCCTTCCGCGCTGGGGACCACTTTGCTAAGGTTCTGCGCAACGAGAATGCTGGGGCTCATGGAGAATCCGATGCGAGTGTGGTGGTTGAGTGCCGGTCTGGCCCTGTATTGCCTGGCCCAGAGCGCGGCGGCGGGAACGCTGCTGATTGTTGGCGATAGTATCAGCGCCGGTTTTGGCCTGGATACCCGCCAGGGTTGGGTGTCTCTCTTGCAGACCCGCCTCAAGGACGAAGGTTTCGATGACAAAGTGGTCAATGCATCGATCAGCGGCGACACCAGCGCAGGCGGCCAGGCACGGCTGCCGGCGCTGCTTGCAGCCCATAAACCCAGCCTGGTGGTGTTGGAGCTGGGCGGTAACGATGGCCTGCGCGGGCAGCCGCCCGCGCAATTGCAACAAAATCTTGCGTCGATGATCGAGCGTTCGCGCCAGGCCGGTGCCAAGGTACTTTTGTTGGGCATGCGCCTACCGCCCAATTATGGTGTGCGCTACACCACCGCATTTGCCAACGTGTATGAACAGCTGGCAGCGGACAAGCAGGTGCCCTTGGTGCCGTTTTTCCTTGAAGGGGTAGGGGGCGTGCCTGAGCTAATGCAGGCCGACGGCATCCATCCGGCGCAGGGTGCCCAGCAGCGCCTGCTGGAAAATGCCTGGCCAGCGATAAAACCCTTGCTGTGAAGCTTTAAACGAGGGCGCCTTTCGGCTAATGTTGCGCCCCCCGTTTCGAGTGCCCCCAATGCCGCGCCCTGCCTGGTCCCTGTTTGCCTACCAACTGATCGAGCCTGACGAGCAGCTCGACTTGTTCGCCTGCCAGGAAATCCGTGTTCACCTCGTGGCCCGCCAGCTTGAGCTGGGTGTGCCAGTCGACCGTACCTTGTGCGGTGGTCTGCTACCTGCGCAGCCGCGCTGGTCGGGGGTGCCGCGCTCGATCTACCGCGATGGCCGCCTGTGTGACCTATGCCGTGCCATCCTCGATGCCCAGCGACGCGGCATGCGCCCGGTGTGGCCTGAGCTGCATGGCAGCTGAACGGCAAGCACCTTTCATCATCTGAAACGCTTGCATGACGCCAATGCCTCCCGCTTGCACTGGCGCGGGTGTACAATCGATCCTCTTGACCCACCTTTCGAAGGATTTACCGGATGTTGCCGCGCTTTCCTGCCGTCACCCGTAGCCTGTCCCTGGCCGCCCTGCTGGTAGCGGGCCCCGCTGCTGCGCTGGAGCTGCCACTGCCACCGCCCGGTGAAGACATCGTCGGCCAGGTGCATGTGATCAAGGCAAAGTACGAGGACACGTTCGCCGATATCGGCACCGCCAACGACCTCGGCTACCTGGAAATGATTGCCGCCAACCCGGGCGTCGACCCCTGGCTGCCGGGCGCCGGCACCGAAATCATCCTGCCGACCCGTTACGTCTTGCCGCCGGGCCCGCGTGAAGGCATCGTCATCAACCTGGCCGAGTACCGCCTGTATTACTTCCCGAAAGGGCAGAACGTGGTACATACCTTCCCGCTGGGTATTGGCCGGGAGGGTTGGGGTTCGCCGATCGCCAACACCAAGATCACTGCCAAGACGCCAAACCCGACCTGGACGCCGCCTGCCTCGATTCGCAAAGAGCACGCAGCGGATGGTGACATCCTGCCCGCCGTGGTGCCGGCTGGCCCGGACAACCCGCTGGGGCCGTTCAAGTTCACCTTGGGCGTGCCGGGCTACCTGATCCACGGTTCGAACAAGAAGTTCGGCATTGGCATGCGTACCAGCCACGGTTGCTTCCGCATGCTCAACAACAACGTGCTGGAACTGTCGAAGATGGTGCCGGTGGGTACTCCGGTACGCATCATCAACGAACCGTACAAGTTTGGTATCAGTGGCGGCAAGGTCTATCTTGAGGCACACACGCCGCTGGATGATCAGGGTAACCCGTCAGTGGTGGACAAACACACCGCCGTTATCAATGCCTTGCTCAAGCGCGAAGACCTGGCCAATAACCTGCGCATGAACTGGGACATGGTGCGAGACGTGGTGGCTGCAGAAGATGGCATGCCGGTAGAAATTGCCGTGCCCGTGGAAAACCAGGGTGGCACACCAATGGTTACGAGCATTCCGCCCGAACTGCAGTAAGGTAATCGCGACACACCCGGGCCTGCCTTAGTGCAGGCCTTTTCGTACCCGCCTGACGTGTTTGCCCGTTTCACAGGCAATAAAAAAGCCGACCCACAAGTGGGTCGGCTTCTTAACAATCCGTGAGGATTATTACTTGCGGCTGGCTTTGTCCAGCATACGCAGAGCGCGCTCGTTGGCTTCGTCAGCGGTCTGCTGAGCCTTCTGAGCGGCTGCCAGTGCGTCGTCAGCCTTACGGTAGGCTTCGTCAGCACGAGCTTGAGCGCGAGCTGCTGCGTCTTCAGTCGCAGTCAGACGAGCTTCGGTTTCTTTGGATACGCTGCTGCAACCGGTAGCCAGAACTGCGGCCAGAGCCAGAGCAGAGAATTTCAGAACGTTGTTCATCGTGTTCCCCTTCAAGGACTTTCTATTAAATAGCCATCTCTCAGGAAAGAGAAACTGGCCGGCGTACATAGTACCCATTACTTGTAGTAAGTAAACTGACAGAGCGCAAGAACTGCAAAAAAAATGTTGCTTGACCCTGCGCCGACAAGATTTGCGACGCTTCTGTGAAAAAAACGTGCAGGGTTCGCAAGCGATTGTAGTACAGGAACTTTTTTGTTGAACTAAGGGTGACTTTAACTGTCCCTCAGCGTCTTAAGCCCTAGAACATCCGGCGGCTGTTGGGTGGGATGGGGAAAGTCGCCCTGATGCCATTTTGGCCATTTTTAACCGCCGCCACCTTGAGCAATCACGCTCGCGGCGCCTACTATCTTGTGAGTGCCAGAGGATCCGAACGATTACAATCGTCCAGTGGTCGAAGGGGCAACAGGTGGCGTAGAGATTCTGTGCCGGATAAACAACCATCGGTTAAGGTATGGGTCTGCCGAGAAGACCTGCAAGGAGTAGTGATGAGCGAAGCGCTGACCATCCACCATGACCAGGCGGGTCATCAGTTCGAGACCAACGTGGACGGTCATCGTGCCTATCTGACGTACATGGATTTGGGCAAGCAGACGCTGGACATCTATCGCACCTTCGTGCCCAACGCCCTGCGCGGCCGCGGGATCGCTGCCGCTTTGACCGAACGAGCCCTGGAGTACGCCGAGCAGATGGGCTACACGGTGATTCCGTCCTGCTCGTATGTGGAGCGCTACATGGAGCGCCAGCAGCGGCATTCGAGCAAAGCCTGAGCAGGCACCAGACACCAAAACGCCGGGCATTGCCCGGCGTTTTTCGTTGTTGCAATGCTTAGCCGCGCTTGCGCTGCGGCAGCACATCTTTCAGCTTGGTACGCATGCTGCGCAGGGTCTTCTCGGTAGCCGACCAGTCGATGCAGGCGTCGGTGATCGACACACCATACTGCAGCTCGTCCAGGTTTTTCGGTATCGACTGGCAGCCCCAGTTCAGGTGGCTTTCGACCATCAGCCCGATGATCGACTGGTTGCCTTCGAGGATCTGGTTGGCAACGTTTTCCATGACCAGCGGTTGCAGGGCCGGGTCCTTGTTGGAATTGGCATGGCTGCAGTCGACCATGATGTTGGCCTTGATCTTGGCCTTGGCCAGGTCCTGTTCGCACAGGGCAACGCTGACCGAGTCGTAGTTCGGCTTGCCGTTGCCGCCGCGCAGTACCACGTGGCCGTAAGGGTTGCCCTTGGTGGTAACGATCGATACACCGCCTTCCTGGTTGATACCCAGGAAGCGATGCGGCTTGGACACCGACTGCAAAGCGTTGATGGCAACGGTCAGGCCGCCGTCGGTGCCGTTCTTGAAGCCGACCGCCGAGGACAAGCCCGAGGCCATCTCGCGGTGGGTTTGCGACTCGGTGGTGCGGGCACCAATGGCCGACCAGCTGATAAGGTCTTGCAGGTACTGCGGGGAAATCGGGTCGAGCGCCTCGGTGGCAGTCGGCAGGCCCATTTCAGCCAGGTCCAGCAGCAGCTGGCGGCCGATGTGCAGGCCGTCCTGGATCTTGAACGAGTCATCCAGGTATGGGTCGTTGATCAGGCCTTTCCAGCCGACGGTGGTGCGTGGCTTTTCGAAGTACACGCGCATGACCAGGTACAGCGTATCGGACACTTCTTCGGCCAGCACTTTCAGGCGCTCGGCATACTCGTGGGCGGCCTTGATGTCGTGGATCGAGCAAGGGCCGACCACGACGAACAGGCGATGGTCCTTGCCGTCGAGAATATTGCGCACCACTTCACGGCCGGCAGTCACGGTCTGCAGGGCCTTGGCGCTGAGGGGGATTTCCTTCTTGAGCTGATCAGGGGTGATCAGGGTCTCGTTGGAGGCAACGTTCAAGTCATCGATCGGTAAATCAGCCATCGTGTTACTCGTCAGGTCACGGGTGCCGGCCGCCAACAATCCCCGTGCGGCCCAGCAGCAAGAATAATCGCAGCGGGGAGCCGAACCTTAGCGCGTTACAGGTGGCGCGACAATGGGCTAAGCCCAGTCATTGTGGGGTTTTTCCCTGTTCGAGGGGGTTGCGCGCGAATGGGCTGCCCAGCGCGTCTCAACCTGTGTAAAAAGAGGGCTGACCCTATAGCTGGAGATTGGCATGCATTCGAACACCCCGCGCATCGGCATCATCGGCAGTGGCGCCATTGGCGGCTTTTATGGGTTGATGCTGGCCCGGGCCGGTTTCGATGTGCATTTTCTGCTGCGCAGCGAGTATCAGGCCGTTCGCGAGCAGGGGCTTAGCCTGGACAGTGCCGTGCATGGCACGCTGCAAATGAAGGTGCAGGCTTACGTCAATGCCGCCGACATGCCGCCGTGTGACTGGCTGCTGATCGGCGCCAAGGCCACCAGCAACGCGCAGCTTGCGCCGTTGATCGTCCAGGCCGCTGCGCCCGGCGCCAAGGTGGTGCTGTTGCAGAATGGCCTGGGTGTGGAGGAGCAGTTGCGCTCGGCCTTGCGCAGCGACATGCATCTGCTCGGCGGCCTGTGCTTCATCTGTGTCAATCGCCAGGCACCGGGTGTAATCCGTCACCAGGCTCTAGGTGCGGTCAATCTGGGGTACCACAGCGGGCCGGCCATTGATGGTGGCGCCGCGCTGGTCGCGGAAGGCGCCGGGTTGTTCCAGGCCGCGGGCATCGATTCGCAGGCTATGCCGAACCTGGCCCTGGCTCGCTGGCAGAAGTTGGTGTGGAACGTGCCTTACAACGGCCTGTCGGTGCTGCTGGGGGCGAGCACCACGCCGCTGATGGCCGAGCGCCATAGTCGCGAGCTGATCCAGGCCTTGATGGCCGAGGTGGTGCAGGGGGCGGAAGCCTGTGGCCATGTGTTACCGGAGGGCTACGCCGAGCACTTGTTCCAGGTGACCGAGCGCATGCCCGACTACTGGCCGAGCATGTACCACGACCATGCCCACCAGCGCCCCCTTGAACTGCAGGCTATCTATGCCGAGCCGCTGGCACACGCTCGGGCGGCGGGGTGCAGCCTGCCACGCATGGAGATGCTGTATCAGGCGCTGAGTTTCATCGACAGCAGTGATCGGCCCCACTGAAGGCGGCTTCGGCCTTGGCGGCACTCGCTGTGGGTCGCTCCAGCCCACGCCAGCAGCGCGCCGGACGGCAAAGCGTGCATCCGGCGCGCTGCTAAGCTGAAGCTTGCTCTGCCGCTGCGGCAGTCGAGGAGGTCGAATGATCCGCTCCATGCTGTACGCCACCGACCTCGGTGTCTACGCCCCTTTCGTGATGCAGCACGCGCTGGCGTTGGCGCGCACGTTCAACGCCGAATTGTATGTGATTCACGCGGTAGAGCCGATGGGCCAGTTCGCCGAATCCCTCCTGCAAAGCTACCTCGATGAGCAGACGCTCGACCAGTTGCATAGCCAAGGCGTGAACACGGTGATGGCGAATATAGAGCAGCGGGTACTGGAAAGCTTTCGCGACGAGCTAGGTGAAGAAGCCGATCTGGCGGTGATCAAAGCCGTGCGGGTACGGCAGGGCGACCCGGCCCAAGTGATTCTCGACCAGGCGCAGCGGCTAAGCGTCGACCTGTTGATATTCGGTAGCCACAGCGCCGGTGCCGGGGTGGACGTACCGCTGGGGCGCACGGCGGTGCGGCTGCTGCAATTGTCGCCGGTGCCGGTGTACATGGTGCCTTTGGCGCAGCACCTGGGGCGTAGGAAAACATGAAGATGGCTGTAGGCCATTTCCGACTAGCGCGTAACAAAATAGTTCTAGATTTATTTCCAGAACCACTAATATAGTTATATATCGTCGCTGCCTGCTGCCGCGGACTCATCGCTGAACCGAGGGGAACCTATGAAGCTTCAACAACTGCGCTACATCTGGGAAGTGGCGCACCATGACCTCAACGTCTCCGCGACGGCGCAGAGCCTGTATACCTCCCAGCCAGGTATCAGCAAGCAGATCCGCCTGCTCGAAGACGAACTGGGTGTTGAAGTCTTTGCCCGCAGTGGCAAGCATCTGACCCGCGTTACTCCGGCCGGTGAGCGCATCATCAATACCGCAGGCGAAATCCTGCGCAAGGTCGAGAGCATCAAGCAGATCGCCCAGGAGTTCTCCAACGAGAAGAAGGGCACGCTGTCCATTGCCACTACCCATACCCAGGCGCGTTATGCACTGCCGCCGGTAATCAGCAGTTTCATCAAGCAATACCCGGAAGTGTCCCTGCACATGCATCAGGGCTCACCCATGCAGATTGCCGAGATGGCTGCGGACGGTACGGTCGACTTCGCTATCGCTACCGAGGCGCTGGAACTGTTCGGCGACCTGATCATGATGCCGTGCTACAAGTGGAACCGTTGCGTGGTGGTGCCGCAAGGTCACCCACTGGCCAAGCTGCCGAAGCTGACCCTGGAAGCCGTTGCCGAATACCCGATCGTTACCTACGTGTTCGGTTTCACCGGGCGTTCGAAGCTGGACGAAGCCTTCAACCACCGAGGCCTCACGCCGAAAGTTGTATTCACCGCGGCTGACGCCGACGTGATCAAGACCTATGTACGCTTGGGGTTGGGCGTGGGCATCGTTGCTGGCATGGCCGTGGATGCCAAGCTCGACAGTGACCTGGTGGCCCTGGACGCCAGCGAGCTGTTCGAAGCCAGCATTACCAAGATCGGCTTCCGCCGTGGCACCTTCCTGCGTGGCTTCATGTGCGACTTCATCGAGAAGTTCGCCCCGCACCTGACCCGCGAAGTGATGGCCAAGGCGATTCAGTGCCATAACAAGCAGGAGCTGGAAGAACTTTTCGAAGGCGTCGAACTGCCAGTGCACTGATTCAAGAATGCTGGGGCTGCATAGCAGCCCCGGCTATTTCAAGCCTTGCTGATCAGGTTGCCCGCGTGCAACCCGCATTCCTTCTGCGTCGACTCTTCCCACCACCAACGCCCTTCACGCTCATGCTGGTTCGGCAGCACCGGCCGGGTGCACGGCTCGCAACCAATGCTGATGAAGCCGCGCTCATGCAGGCTGTTGTAAGGCAGTTCAAGCATGCGGATATAGCCCCACACCTCTTCACTGCTCATCTGCGCCAGCGGGTTGAACTTGTACAGCGTACGTTCAGGGGTGGAGAAGGCACTGTCGATTTCCAGTGCCGCCACCTGGCTGCGGGTGCCTGGGCTCTGGTCGCGGCGCTGGCCGGTAGCCCAAGCGCTGACGGTGGCCAACTTGCGGCGCAACGGCTCGATCTTGCGAATGCCGCAGCACTCCCCATGGCCATCCTTGTAGAAGCTGAACAGGCCCTTTTCCTTGACGAACGGGTCGAGCTTGGCCCGATCAGGGCTGAGGATTTCGATCGGCAGGTTGTACTGCTCGCGTACCTGGTCGATGAACCGGTAGGTCTCCGGGTGCAGGCGACCGGTGTCGAGGCTGAACACCTTGACTTGCTTGTTCAGCTTCCAGGCCATGTCGACCAGCACCACGTCCTCGGCGCCGCTGAAGGAGATCCACAGGTCATCACCAAAATGCTCGAACGCGAGCTTGAGAATGTCCTGTGGGGACTTGTTGGCGTAGGTCGCGGCCAGGGCGGCGACGTCGAAGGGTTGGCTCATCAGGCGGTTTCCATCTTGGCTGTGGCGCTGTGCGCTCGTAATGAGGTGATGGTAACAAAAAAACGCGGGCTAGACGGACTCACAAGCCCTGCAAGGTTTGCATCAGCACCCGCACTTTGGCGATCGACTCTTCATATTCGGCCTGCCACTCGGAGTCGGCTACCACCGCGCCGCCGCCCCAGCAACTGACCTGGCCGTCCTTGACCAGCAGGCTGCGAATGGCAATGGAGCTGTCCATCTCGCCGCGCACATCCACATACAGCAGAGAGCCGCAGTACAGCGCACGGCGCGATGGCTCCAGCTCGTCGATGATCTGCATGGCGCGGATTTTCGGTGCACCGGTGATCGAGCCGCCGGGGAAGCTGTCGCCGATCAGGTCCAGCGCGTCCTTGTCGCTGGCCAGCTGGCCGGTGATGCTGCTGACCAGGTGGTGGACGTTGGGGTAGCTCTCCAGGCTGAACAGCTCCGGTACCTGCACTGAACCGATTTTGCAGGTGCGCCCCAAATCGTTGCGCAGCAGGTCGACGATCATCAGGTTTTCCGAGCGGTCCTTGGGGCTGTGCAGCAACTCTTCGGCATTGCGCGTGTCTTCGGTCGGGTCGCTGGCGCGTGGGCGGGTGCCCTTGATGGGGCGGGTTTCCACCTGGCCCTGGTTGACGCGAATGAAGCGTTCAGGCGAAAAGCTCAGCAAGGCGCTGCCGTCGGCCAGTTGCTGGTAGCCGGAGAACGGCGTTGGGCAGGCCTGGCGCAGGGCCTGGTAGGCGCGCCACGGGTCGCCCTGGCAGGGGGCGCGGAAGCGTTGGGTGAGGTTGATCTGGTAGCAGTCACCGGCCTGGATGTAGCGTTGTACCTGGTCAAAGGCTGCTTTGTACTGCTCGGGCTGCAGGTCGCCGGCCATCGGCGCGAGCAGCTGGAACTCGCCGGCTTCGGCGTTGATTGCGCCTTGGAACAGGCTGATCAGGCGTTGGCGTTCGTCAGCTGCCAGGTTTGGGTGAAACACCAGTTGGCTGGTGCCGAGCAGATGGTCGCTGACCAATGCCCAAGCGTACAGGCCCAGTTGGGCGTCTGGCAGGCCGAGGTCGTCCACGGCCTGGCTTGGCAGGTGTTCCAGGCGGCGTCCGAAGTCATAGCTCAGGTAGCCGATCAGGCCGCCGGCGAAGGGCAGTTCTACACCGTCGGGCAAGTCGGCGTAACCCAGTTGAGCCAGGCCGACCCGCAGGCGCTGAAGGAAGGCGCGGCCTTCTTCGTGCGGGTGCGCTCGCAACTGTTGCAGCGGCCAGGCGCTGAGCAGGTCGAAGCGGCCGCGTTCGGCGCCAGGGCGGGCGCTGTCGAGCAGAATTGCGCCGGGGGCCTGGCGCAGGCGGGCGAAATAGGCGGCAGGGTCGGGCTGGTAGGGCAGGGGGTAAAGCGTACAGGTCGGCATCAGTGTGGACGGCGATGTAAAAGCGAGGAGGGCGATTGTAGACCTGTGTAGGAAAAGCGCCTAGCACTGGGCGCGACATTCAACATTGTGTTTGGCCCATTCGCAGCACAAGGCTGATCCTGCATTAGGGGCTGCAATGCAGCCCCCGGTATCTCAGCGGTTGGGTACGTGCCCAAACAGCTCTTGCGCGACCCGTACCCGCTGCTCGGCATCCTCGGTCACGCCGTCCTTGGCCAGCGCTTCGATATGCGCCTCGATGGCATGGGTACGCTGGGTCAAACCGCAGTCGTTGGCAATCTGGATGTTCAGCCCCGGGCGGGCATTGAGCTCCAGAATCAACGGCCCCTTTTCCTGGTCCAGCACCATGTCCACGCCAATGTAGCCCAAGCCGCACAGCTCGTAACAGCCGGCGGCCAGCTTCATGAAACCGTCCCAGTTCGGCAGCTGCACGCCGTCCACCGCATTGGTGGTGTCCGGGTGTTTGCTGATGATGTTGTTCAGCCAGGTGCCACGCAGGGTCACGCCGGTGGCCAGGTCCACACCCACACCAATGGCGCCCTGGTGCAGGTTGGCCTTGCCACCGGACTGGCGGGTTGGCAGGCGCAGCATGGCCATTACCGGGTAGCCCATCAGCACGATGATGCGGATATCCGGCACGCCTTCGTAGCTGATGCTCTTGAAGATCTGGTCCGGGGTCACCCGGTACTCGATCAGCGCGCGGTCGCGGTGCCCGCCGAGCGAGTACAGGCCAGTGAGGATGCTGGAAATCTGGTGCTCGATTTCCTCATGGCTGATGATCTTGCCCGACACCGTGCGGTAGCGGTCTTCGAAGCGGTCGGCGATCACCAGGATGCCGTCACCGCCGGCGCCCTGTGCCGGCTTGATGACGAAATCGTTGCGTCCGCCAATGATCTGGTCGAGCTTCTCGATCTCTTTTTCGGTCTCGATGATGCCGTACATTTCCGGCACATGGATGCCGGCCGCCAGGGCACGCTCCTTGGTGATGATCTTGTCGTCGACGATCGGGTACAGGTGGCGCTTGTTGTACTTCAACACGTAGTCCGCGTTGCGCCGGTTGATACCCATGATGCCCCGGGCCTCCAGGGCTTTCCACGTCTTGATCAGGCCAAACATCAGGCGTCAGCCTTCTTCAGAAAAGCCTTGAAACGCACGAGCTCGGTCAGGCGGTAGCCGCGATAACGGCCCATCGCCAGCATGAAGCCCACCAGGATCAGCAGTACGGCCGGGAAGGTGAATACAAAGTACACCAGTTCCGGCACCATCATCAGCAGGTGTGCCACCGAGGCGGCGAACAGGGTGCCGATGGCCACTTTCATGGCATGGCCGCCGCCACGCTCTTCCCAGGTGATCGACAGGCGTTCGATGGTCATGGTCAGGATCACCATCGGGAACAGCGCCACCGACAGCCCGCGCTCCAGGCCCAGTTTATGGCTGAACAGGCTGATGGCGGCGATCAGTACCACGACGAAGGTCAGCACCACCGACAGGCGTGGCAGCATCTGCAGCTTGAGGTGTTCCAGGTACGAGCGCAGTGACAGGCCCAGGGCGGTGATCACCGTGAACAGCACGATGCCAAAGCCTAGCTGGGTCTCGCGGAAGGCCAGGGCAATCAGTACCGGTGTGAAGGTACCCAGGGTCTGCAGGCCAATGAGGTTGCGCAACACCAGGATCACCAGCACGCCGATCGGGATCATGACCATGATCATGAAGGTTTGCTGGGTTTGCAGCGGCAGGCCGTACAACGAGTACTCGAGGAAGTCGGCGTCGGTGTTCTCGTCGGTCAGCTTGGCCAGGCGGATGGCGTTCATCTCGCTGTTGTTCATGCTGAAGGTGACGTTGGCCTTCTTGCCGCCATCGACGGTGATCAGGTTGTCGTCACCCGTCCACCACAGCAGGCGGTCGCTCGGCAGGCCTTGCTCGCCGGTGTCCGGGTTGAAGTACAGCCAGTCGTTGCCGTTGAAGCTGCGCAGCCACAGTTCCGGGGTTTGCGGGGTGTCGGCGACCAGGCGGATGGTGTGCACCTTTTCCATCGGCACGTGGGCGATCGACAGCAGCAGGTCGATGATCTGGGCCTTCTTCATGGCCGAAGTGTCGCCGGCCAGCAGCAGCTTGACGTTGTCATCGTTGAGGTTGTTGACCCGCTTGATGGTCTCGCTGACGAAGGTTTCGACGTCGGCCGAGTGCTGGCGGATCGGTGCCATCAGGGCTTCAGCGGCGATCTTCTCGGGGCCTTCGACGGCCAGGCTGTCACGGAAGGTCGGGCCTTTGACCGTGGTCTTCTCGTTGCTGTAGCGCTTGGTCAGCACCAGGCGGTAGTAGAGGGTCTGGTTGCCACTGGCGCGGCGGGCCGACCAGGTGACCTTGCGGTTGCCGTCGGCGCGGTTGACGCTGACCCCGTAGTTGTTGGAGATGAAGCTCTCGTTCAGGCTGACGTAGTCGCGGTTCAGCGGCGGCACGAACATCTGCACCTTGACCGGGTCCTTGGTGCTGGCCACGAACTCGACCTTGGCGTCGATGTTCCACAGGTCGTCGGTTTCATCCTCGGTCACCGGGATGCCGAGGAAGAAGATCTGATAAGCCGTGACCGCCACGCCCAATAGCACCAGTACGGTGATCAGGACTTTCAGATGGAGGGTAAGAGAGCGCATCGGGATTACTCTGCTTTGGGAGCGTCGGTGGCACAGGCAGGTTTGCCGGCCGCATATTTAAGGCTTGGGTCAACCAGCGCGTCGAAGTGCTTGAGCGCCTCGGAGCCGATCAGCAGCGGGAACTGGAAGGCGCTGCGGTCGGTGAGGTTCACTTCGATGGTGCGCATGGCCTGGCCCATGCAGATTTCGAGTTCGATGACCGGGCGGGCCGTGTAGGCCTTGCCCGATTCGGCATCATAGTCGCCAGCCCGGCGCTTGATCTTGCTTACGCGTGCCAGTGGGCGTTCGATCGGGTGCGAATGGGCCGCATCGATGGCGAGGTAGAAGCGTACCCAGCTTTCGCCGTTGCGCTTGAACCGCTTGATGTCGCGGGCGCTGAGCGACGCGGTCTTGGCACCGGTGTCGAGCTTGGCGGCCACTTCCAGGTTCAGGTCGCCCAGCTGTGCGTATTCGTTGAGACCATACACGGTCTTGCCCGCAGCCTGGCCAAGGGCCGGCAGCAGGGTGAGGCATAGCAGCAATAAAACGGGTGTAAGTCTCATAATCCTGGCGCGGTGCAGTGCAAGGTTCTAGGCAAGGTTCGGGTCAAGGCGACTGGCAACGGCTGCGCAAGCTTCCTCGTGTATCTGTCAACAAGCATGAATGTATGACAGACAGGCTATCCATACCCCATTGGAGGCGCGGCATTCTATCACGCCGACGTCTTGACGCCAGCGGTGCGCGATCTGACAGCATCAAGGCGGTGATAGTTCGTTCTTAGACGATTGTCGACAATATTCATTTTGTCTTTGACTTGATGGGCTCTGTTGGTTAATTTCTGGCGAAGAGTTTTTCAAGGTGTCGACAATATGCAGGACCTTTCCACCCCTGGCCCAGTGCTGGCAGACGAAACGGAAACACTTTCCGAAAACGTCTTCCGGCGCATCCAGGCGGCCATCGTCAAGGGTGAAATCGCCCCCGGCAGCAAGATTTCCGAGCCGGAACTGGCGCGCACCTATGGCATCAGCCGTGGGCCGCTGCGCGAGGCTATCCACCGCCTTGAAGGCCAGCGCCTGCTGGTGCGCGTGCCGCATGTAGGGGCGAGGGTAGTGTCGCTCAACCACGCCGAGCTGATCGAACTGTACGAAATTCGCGAGTCCCTGGAAGGCATGGCCTGCCGGCTGGCGGCCGAACGCATGAGCCAGGCCGACATCGACGAGTTGCGCCGGGTGCTCGACACCCACGAGCGCGACGCTGCGTTCCAGGCCGGCCTGGGTTACTACCAGCAGGAAGGCGACTACGACTTCCACTACCGGATTATTCAGGGTAGCGGTAACCAGACCCTGGTCAAGATGCTCTGCGGCGAGCTGTACCAGCTGGTGCGCATGTACCGCATCCAGTTCTCCGCCACGCCCAACCGGCCGCGTCAGGCCTTTGCCGAGCACCACCGCATTCTCGATGCCATCGCCGACCGTGACGGCGAACTGGCCGAGCTCCTGATGCGCCGCCATATCGGTGCATCCAAACGCAATATCGAGCGCCACTATCTGGACGCCCACAACAACAGCCCACGAGGTGAGAAATGACTGTGAAGAGCACCCCCGGTCAGCGTTTCCGCGATGCCGTTGCCGCTGAACATCCGCTGCAGGTGGTTGGCGCCATCAATGCCAACCATGCCCTGTTGGCCAAGCGTGCCGGCTTCAAGGCCATCTACCTGTCCGGTGGAGGCGTGGCCGCAGGTTCCCTGGGCCTGCCGGACCTGGGCATCAGTGGCCTGGACGACGTGCTCACCGACGTGCGCCGTATCACCGATGTCTGCGACGTGCCGCTGTTGGTGGATGTCGACACTGGCTTCGGTGCCTCGGCCTTCAACGTTGCCCGTACCGTGCGCTCGATGAGCAAGTTCGGCGCTGCCGCGATCCATATCGAGGACCAGGTTGGCGCCAAGCGTTGCGGCCATCGCCCGAACAAGGAAATTGTCACCCAGCAGGAAATGGTCGACCGCATCAAGGCTGCCGTGGATGCCCGCAGCGATGACAGCTTCGTGATCATGGCGCGTACCGACGCGTTGGCCGTCGAAGGCCTGAACGCTGCCCTGGACCGTGCCGAGGCCTGCATCGAGGCCGGCGCCGACATGATCTTCCCGGAAGCCATCACCGAACTGCAGATGTACAAGACTTTCGCCGATCGGGTGAAGGCACCGATTCTGGCCAACATCACCGAGTTCGGCGCCACGCCGCTGTACACCACCGAAGAACTGGCTTCGGTCGACGTGTCGCTGGTGCTGTACCCACTGTCGGCGTTCCGCGCCATGAACAAGGCGGCCGAGAACGTGTACACCGCGCTGCGTCGTGACGGCACGCAGAAAAACGTGATCGACACCATGCAAACCCGCATGGAGCTCTACGATGCCATCGGCTATCACGCCTTCGAGCAGAGCCTCGATGCGTTGTTTGCCCAGAAGAAGGGCTGAGCGACATCTCCCGAATTAGCCAGAAAGCATCCATAACAAATTCAAGAAAGGAGAAACACCATGGCCGAAGCAAAAGTACTCAGTGGCGCAGGCCTGCGTGGCCAGGTGGCCGGCCAGACTGCACTGTCAACCGTGGGCCAGGCCGGTGCCGGGCTGACCTATCGGGGTTACGATGTACGTGACCTGGCGGCCGGTGCCGAATTTGAAGAAGTCGCCTACCTGCTGCTGTACGGCGAGCTGCCAACCCAAGCCGAGCTTGCCGACTACAAACGCAAGCTCAAGGGCCTGCGTGACCTGCCGCAAGCATTGAAGGAGGTGCTGGAGCGCATCCCGCGCGACGCCCACCCGATGGACGTGATGCGCACTGGCTGTTCGGTGCTGGGAACCCTCGAACCCGAACTGACCTTCGAGGCCCAGCGCGACAAGACCGACCGCCTGCTGGCGCTTTTCCCGGCCGTGATGTGCTACTGGTACCGCTTCACCCACCATGGCGTACGCATTGACTGCACCAGCGATGAAGACACCCTCGGTGGCCACTTCCTGCACCTGCTGCACGGCAAGAAGCCAAGCGAGCTGCACGTCAAGGTCATGAACGTGTCGTTGATTCTCTACGCCGAGCACGAGTTCAATGCCTCGACCTTCACTGCCCGTGTCTGCGCGTCGACCCTGTCCGATCTGTACTCTTGCGTTACTGCTGCCATTGGCTCGCTGCGCGGCCCGCTGCATGGCGGCGCCAACGAGGCCGCGATGGAGCTGATCGAGCGCTTCCAGAGCCCGCAGGAAGCCACTGCCGAGCTGCTGCGCATGCTCGAGCGCAAGGACAAGATCATGGGCTTTGGCCATGCCATCTACAAAGAGTCCGACCCGCGCAACGAGGTGATCAAGGGCTGGTCGAAGCAGTTGGCCGACGAAGTGGGCGACAAGGTGCTGTACCCGGTTTCCGAAGCCATCGACAAGACCATGTGGGAGCAGAAGCGCCTGTTCCCGAACGCCGACTTCTACCATGCTTCGGCTTACCACTTCATGGGCATCCCGACCAAGCTGTTCACCCCGATCTTCGTCTGCTCGCGCCTGACCGGCTGGGCGGCGCACGTCTTCGAGCAGCGCGCCAACAACCGCATCATCCGCCCGAGCGCCGAGTATGTCGGCGTCGAGCAGCGCCAGTTCGTGCCGATCGAGCAGCGCTGAGTCAGAGATTGCTGGGGCTGCTGCGCAGCCCTTTCGCGACACAAGGCCGATCCCACAGGGACGGCGCAGTACCTGTGGGGGCGGCTTTGTGTCGCGAAAGGGGCGCGTAGCGCTCCCGAGGCCTGAGCCGCACCTGCCCCCGAATACCGTGACCGAGCCTGATAACGATATGAACACAGCATTCCGCAAGCACCTGCCAGGCACCGACCTGGACTACTTCGATGCCCGTGCGGCGGTCGAGGCGATCAAGCCCGGCGCCTACGACGGCCTGCCATACACCTCCCGCGTGCTCGCCGAAAACCTGGTGCGTCGCTGCGACCCGGCCACGCTCGACGCCTCGCTGAGCCAGCTGATCGAGCGCAAGCGCGACCTCGACTTCCCGTGGTTCCCGGCCCGCGTGGTGTGCCACGACATTCTCGGCCAAACCGCGCTGGTCGATCTCGCCGGCCTGCGTGATGCCATCGCCGATAAAGGTGGTGACCCGGCTGCCGTCAACCCGGTGGTGCCGGTGCAACTGATCGTCGACCACTCGCTGGCCGTGGAGTGCGGTGGTTTCGACCCGCAGGCTTTCGAGAAGAACCGCGCCATCGAAGACCGCCGCAACGAAGACCGCTTCCACTTCATCAACTGGACCAAGAAGGCGTTCAAGAACGTCGACGTGATCCAGCCGGGCAACGGCATCATGCACCAGATCAATCTGGAGAAGATGTCGCCGGTGATCCATAACGACCGTGGCGTGGCCTACCCGGACACCTGCGTCGGCACCGACAGCCACACCCCGCATGTCGATGCCCTGGGCGTGATCGCCATCGGCGTGGGCGGCCTGGAGGCCGAGAACGTGATGCTCGGGCGCGCCTCCTGGATGCGCCTGCCGGAAATCGTCGGTGTCGAGCTGACCGGCAAGCTGGCGCCGAACATCACCGCCACCGACCTGGTGCTGGCTCTGACCGAGTTCCTGCGCAAGCAGAAGGTGGTCGGCGCATATCTGGAGTTTCACGGTGAGGGTGCCCGCGCCCTGACCCTGGGCGATCGCGCCACCATTTCCAACATGGCCCCGGAATACGGCGCCACTGCAGCGATGTTCGCCATCGACCAGCAGACCATCGACTACCTGCGCCTGACCGGCCGTGAAGAGCAGCAGGTCAAGCTGGTGGAGACCTACGCCAAGGCCGCCGGCCTGTGGGCCGACAGCCTGGGCGCTGCCGTCTATGAGCGTACCCTGAGCTTCGACCTGTCGAGCGTGGTGCGCAACATGGCCGGCCCGTCCAACCCGCATGCTCGCGTGGCCACCAGCGACCTGGCGGCCAAAGGCATTGCCGGCAGCTGGGAGGAGGTGCCGGGGCAAATGCCTGATGGCGCGGTGATCATCGCCGCCATTACCAGTTGCACCAACACCAGTAACCCGCGCAACGTGATTGCCGCAGGCTTGATTGCACGCAATGCCAACCGGCTGGGGCTGGCCCGCAAGCCGTGGGTCAAGTCATCGCTGGCGCCAGGCTCCAAGGCCGTGCAGTTGTATCTGGAAGAGGCCGGCCTGGAGAAGGAACTGGAGCAACTCGGCTTTGGCATCGTCGCCTTCGCCTGCACCACTTGCAACGGTATGTCCGGCGCCCTCGACCCGGTGATCCAGCAAGAGATCATCGACCGCGACCTGTACGCCACCGCCGTGCTGTCGGGTAACCGCAACTTCGACGGGCGTATCCATCCGTATGCCAAACAGGCTTTCCTGGCTTCACCGCCGCTGGTGGTGGCCTACGCCATCGCCGGTACCATCCGCTTCGACATCGAGAAGGATGTACTGGGTGTGGTCGATGGCAAGGAAATCCGCCTGAAGGATATCTGGCCCAGCGATGAAGAAATCGATGCCGTGGTGCGTGCCGCGGTCAAGCCGGAGCAGTTCCGCAAGGTGTATATCCCGATGTTCGCCATCGAGGAGGACCGTGGGCCGAAAGTAGCGCCGCTGTACGACTGGCGCCCGATGAGTACCTACATCCGCCGCCCACCCTACTGGGAAGGCGCCCTGGCCGGCGAGCGCACGTTGCGTGGCATGCGCCCGCTGGCGGTACTGCCGGACAACATCACCACCGACCACCTGTCGCCATCGAACGCCATCATGCTCGATAGCGCCGCCGGTGAGTACCTGGCAAAAATGGGCCTGCCGGAAGAGGACTTCAACTCCTACGCTACCCACCGTGGCGACCACCTCACCGCCCAGCGCGCCACCTTTGCCAACCCCAAGCTGTTCAACGAAATGGTGCGCAAGGAAGATGGCAGCGTGAAGCAGGGCTCGCTGGCGCGTATCGAGCCGGAAGGCAAGGTCACCCGCATGTGGGAGGCGATCGAAACCTACATGCAGCGCAAGCAGCCGCTGATCATCGTTGCCGGTGCGGACTACGGCCAGGGCTCGTCCCGTGACTGGGCGGCCAAAGGTGTGCGCCTGGCGGGTGTCGAGGCAATCGTCGCCGAAGGCTTCGAGCGCATTCACCGCACCAACCTGGTGGGCATGGGCGTGTTACCGCTGGAGTTCAAACCGGGCACCGACCGCAAGACCCTGGGCCTGGACGGCAGCGAGACCTATGACGTGCTGGGCGCGCGTACGCCACGGGCGACCCTGACGTTAGTGGTTACCCGCAGCAATGGCGAGCGCCTTGACGTGCCGGTGACCTGCCGCCTGGACACCGCCGAGGAAGTGTCGATCTACGAAGCGGGCGGTGTGCTGCAGCGCTTTGCCCAGGACTTCCTCGAAGCGACCGCCTGAGTATGAAGCGGGGCCGCTTTGCGGCCCCAGGGTATTTCACCGGACTATCAGGATGCCCAAGACAATGGCACATGTACCGCAAGTAAAAATCCCCGCCACCTACATCCGCGGCGGCACCAGCAAAGGCGTGTTCTTCCGCCTGCAAGACCTGCCCGAGCAGGCGCAAATCCCCGGCCCCGCCCGCGATGCACTGCTGCTGCGGGTAATCGGCAGCCCCGACCCCTACGGCAAGCAGATCGACGGCATGGGCGGTGCGACGTCCAGCACCAGCAAGACCGTGATCCTGTCGCGAAGCATCAAGCCCGAACACGATGTCGATTACCTGTTCGGCCAAGTCAGCATCGACAAGGCCTTCGTCGACTGGAGCGGCAATTGCGGCAACCTGTCCGCTGCGGTCGGTTCGTTCGCCATCAGCAGCGGCCTGGTCGACCCGGCGCGCATACCGCGCAACGGTATCGCCACCGTGCGCATCTGGCAGGCGAACATCGGCAAGACCATCATCGCCCATGTGCCGGTCACCGAAGGCGAGGTGCAGGAAACCGGCGATTTCGAGCTGGACGGAGTGACCTTCCCGGCGGCCGAGGTGCAGCTGGAGTTTCTTGACCCGGCCGCCGACGAGGACGGCGACGGGGGTGCCATGTTCCCTACCGGCAAGCTGGTCGATGACCTGGAAGTGCCGGGTGTGGGCACCTTCAAGGCGACCTTGATCAATGCCGGCATCCCGACCATTTTTGTCAATGCTGCCGATATCGGCTACACCGGTACCGAACTGCAGGACGCTATCAATGGCGACCCGCAGGCACTGCTGCGTTTTGAGACCATTCGCGCCTATGGCGCCTTGCGCATGGGCCTGATCGACAATGTCGACCAGGCTGCCGGGCGTCAGCACACACCAAAAGTGGCGTTCGTTGCGCCACCGAGCACCTACACTGCGTCCAGTGGCAAGCCGGTGCAGGCAGGCGATATCGACCTGCTGGTACGGGCCCTGTCGATGGGCAAGCTGCACCATGCCATGATGGGTACGGCGGCGGTGGCAATCGGCACCGCAGCGGCCATTCCGGGCACGCTGGTCAACCTCGCCGCTGGCGGGGGCGAGCGCAGCGCCGTGCGTTTCGGTCATCCCTCGGGCACCCTGCGGGTCGGCGCCGAGGCGCGTCAGGAGAAGGGTGAGTGGACGGTGACCAAGGCAATCATGAGCCGCAGTGCTCGCGTGCTGATGGAGGGCTGGGTTCGCGTGCCTGGCGACAGCTTCTAACGCACCAGCGGCGCTCGGCTTTAGTCAGTTGGGGCTGCTGTGCAGCCCCGGCAATTCTGAAGGGAGCTGGATATGAGCGCCAACGTAGACCTCAATGACCGCCCGGACTACGACCGGGTGCTGCAAACCCTGGCCGACTACGCCCTCGGTTATCGGGTCGATTCTGCTGAAGCCCTGGACACCGCGCGCAACTGCCTGATGGACACCCTGGGCTGCGGTCTTCTCGCCTTGCGCTTCCCTGAGTGCACCAAGCTGCTGGGGCCATTGGTGGAAGGTACCGTGGTGCCCCATGGGGCTCGCGTTCCTGGCACCGCCTACCGCCTCGATCCGGTCAAGGCTGCCTGGGATATCGGTTGTGCCGTGCGCTGGCTGGACTATAACGACACCTGGCTGGCCGCCGAATGGGCTCACCCTTCAGACAACCTTGGCGGCATCCTGGCCGTTGCTGATCACCTGTCACAAAAGCGCGTGGCCGCTGGTGAAGCGCCGTTGCTGATGCGTGATGTGCTCGAAGCCATGGTCATGGCCCACGAGATTCAGGGTGTGCTGGCGCTGGAAAACTCGTTCAACCGTGTTGGGCTCGACCACGTGATTCTGGTGAAGGTAGCCTCGACCGCCGTGTGCGCCAGGCTGATGGGGGCCAACCGCGAGCAGATGCTCTCGGCCTTGTCCCACGCCTTCGTCGACGGCCAGGCCCTGCGCACATACCGCCATGCGCCCAACGCGGGCTCACGCAAGTCTTGGGCCGCGGGTGATGCGTCCAGCCGGGGCGTGCGCCTGGCCGATATCGCCTTGCGTGGCGAGATGGGCGTGCCGGGTGTGCTTACGGCGCCGCAATGGGGCTTCTACGACGTATCGTTCAGCCATACCAACAAGGACCTGGCGCTCAAGCCTGCTGGGCAGTACGAGCTGCGTCTGCCCCAGGCCTTGGGCAGCTATGTGATGGAAAACGTGCTGTTCAAGGTCAGCTTTCCTGCCGAGTTTCATGCTCAGACCGCCTGTGAGGCGGCCGTCACCCTGCATCCGCGTGTACGAAACCGCCTGCACGAAATCGACCGCATCGTCATCACCACCCAGGAGTCGGCGATCCGCATCATTTCCAAAAGCGGCCCGCTGGCCAACGCCGCCGACCGCGACCATTGCCTGCAGTATATGGTGGCGGTGCCGCTGATCTTCGGCCATTTGGTGGCCGAGCATTATGAGGATGCCTTCCATGCCAACCACCCGAGCATCGATCGTTTGCGCGAGAAGATGGAGGTGGTGGAAGACCCGCGCTTCAGCCGCGAGTACCTGGAACCGGACAAGCGTTCGATCGCTAACGCGCTGCAGGTATTCTTCAAGGATGGCAGCAGCACCGAGCAAGTGCTGGTGGAGTATCCGATCGGGCATCGGCGGCGGCGTGGAGAAGGCATACCGTTGCTGGAGGCCAAGTTCAGGGCCAACCTGGCGACCCGTTTCGCGCGGCAGCGGTGTGGCGAGATTGGAGAGCTGTGCAAGGACCAGCAGCGGCTGGAGCGCACAGCGGTGCACGGGTTCGTGGATTTGTTCGTGATCTGAGGCCGGAGTGGGGTTGAAACAAGAAAGCCCTGGCATCACTGCCAGGGCTTTCTTTACAACCTGTGACTCAGCTTACGCCTGCACCACCGGGATCTTGGCGTTGGCTGCCGCTTCGCGGAACTCGGCGATCTGGTCGAAGCTCAGGTAGCGGTAAACGTCGGCAGCCATGCTGTCGATGTCTTTCGCGTACTGCATGTACTCTTCGACGGTCGGCAGCTTGCCGATGATCGAAGCAACAGCAGCCAGCTCGGCCGATGCCAGGTACACGTTGGTAGCGTCGCCCAGACGGTTCGGGAAGTTACGGGTCGAGGTGGAAACCACGGTCGAACCGGTCTGCACACGTGCCTGGTTACCCATGCACAGCGAGCAGCCTGGCATTTCCATGCGTGCGCCGGCCTTGCCGTAGATGCCGTAGTAGCCTTCTTCGGTCAGCTGGTGAGCGTCCATCTTGGTTGGCGGAGCCAGCCACAGACGGGTTGGGATGCCACCCTTGACCTTGTCCAGCAGCTTGCCGGCAGCGCGGAAGTGACCGATGTTGGTCATGCACGAACCGATGAACACTTCGTCGATCTTCTCGCCCTGTACCGAGGACAGCAGGCGGGCATCATCCGGGTCGTTCGGCGCGCAGAGCACAGGCTCCTTGACGTCGGCCAGGTCGATTTCGATGATTTCGGCGTACTCGGCATCGGCGTCGGCCGACAGCAGCTCAGGCTTGGCCAGCCAGGCTTCCATGGCCTGGGCGCGACGCTCCAGGGTGCGGGCATCGCCGTAGCCTTCACCGATCATCCAGCGCAGCAGGGTGATGTTGGAGGTCAGGTACTCGGCGATGGCCTTCTCTGGCAGCTTGATGGTGCAACCGGCAGCGGAACGCTCGGCCGAGGCGTCGGACAGCTCGAAGGCTTGCTCGACGGTCAGTTCGTCCAGGCCTTCGATTTCCAGGATGCGGCCGGAGAAGGCGTTTTTCTTGCCCTTCTTCTCGACGGTCAGCAGGCCCTTCTGGATGGCGTAGTAAGGGATGGCATGCACCAGGTCACGCAGGGTGATGCCTGGCTGCAGTTTGCCCTTGAAGCGCACCAGGATCGACTCTGGCATGTCCAGCGGCATGACGCCGGTGGCGGCGGCGAAAGCCACCAGGCCGGAACCGGCCGGGAACGAGATACCGATCGGGAAGCGGGTGTGCGAGTCGCCACCGGTACCCACGGTGTCAGGCATCAGCATGCGGTTCAGCCAGCTGTGGATGATGCCGTCGCCTGGGCGCAGCGACACGCCACCACGGGTGCGGATGAAGTCTGGCAGGGTGTGGTGGGTGGTGACGTCGATCGGCTTCGGATAGGCCGCGGTGTGGCAGAACGACTGCATCACCAGGTCAGCGGAGAAGCCCAGGCACGCCAGGTCTTTCAGCTCGTCGCGGGTCATCGGGCCCGTGGTGTCCTGGGAGCCGACGGTGGTCATCTTCGGCTCGCAGTAGGCACCTGGGCGCACGCCCTGGCCTTCTGGCAGGCCGCAGGCACGGCCGACCATTTTCTGCGCCAGGGTGAAGCCCTTGCCGGAATCGGCAGGCTGCTCTGGTTTCTTGAACAGGTCGGAAGCACCCAGGCCCAGTTCGGCGCGGGCTTTTTCGGTCAAGCCACGGCCGACGATCAGCGGAATACGGCCGCCAGCGCGGACTTCATCCAGCAGCACTTCGGTTTTCAGCTCGAAGTTGGTGACCAGTTCGTCGCTGCCGTGACGGCGTACTTCACCTTTGTACGGGTAAACGTCGATGACGTCGCCCATGCCCAGGTTGGTGCAGTCGAATTCGATCGGCAGGGCGCCGGCGTCTTCCATGGTGTTGTAGAAGATCGGGGCGATCTTGGTGCCGAAGCAGAAGCCACCGGCGCGTTTGTTCGGCACGTACGGGATGTCGTCGCCGAAGAACCACAGTACCGAGTTGGTAGCGGATTTACGCGAGGAGCCGGTACCGACCACGTCACCCACATAGGCAACCGGGAAACCCTTGGCCTTGACGGCTTCGATCTGGGCCAGCGGGCCGACCGAACCAGGCTGCGACGGTTCGATGCCGTCGCGGGCCATTTTCAGCATGGCCAGGGCGTGCAGCGGGATGTCTGGGCGCGACCAGGCGTCCGGGGCTGGGGACAGGTCGTCGGTGTTGGTTTCGCCAGGTACCTTGAACACGGTCAGGGTGTACTTGTCGGCGATGGCCGGACGCGAGGTGAACCACTCGCCGGCAGCCCAGGATTCCAGCACGGCCTTGGCATGCGCGTTGCCGGCCTTGGCTTTTTCGGCCACGTCGTGGAAGGCATCGAACATCAGCAGGGTGTGCTTGAGCTGCTCGGCCGCGACGGCGCCCAGTTCGGCGTCATCCAGCAGTGCGACCAGCGTTTCGATGTTGTAGCCGCCCTGCATGGTGCCCAGCAGTTCGGTGGCGTGCTTGCGGTCGATCAGTGGCGACTTGGCTTCGCCCTTGGCGACGGCGGAGAGGAAAGCGGCCTTGACGTAGGCAGCTTCGTCGACCCCTGGCGGTACGCGGTTGGTGATCAGGTCTACGAGGAAGGCTTCTTCGCCGGCCGGCGGGTTTTTCAGCAGCTCGACCAGGCCTGCAGTTTGTTCGGCGTTCAGCGGCTGGGGCACGATGCCCAGGGCGGCACGCTCTTCGATGTGTTTGCGGTAGGCTTCAAGCACAGTTATTTCCCTCATCAGTGGTCCCTAAAGGGGGTCCGGGACGCTTATCCAGCATTCAATGCACCCATGCGCTGCCACGGCTTTGTGGGCCGCCCAGCCAGAGTCGCAAAGAATCCTTACAGAAGCTGCTTTCAAAGTTTTACGCCTGCAGAACGGGGGCTGATGAGGGTTGGCGCGGGCATGCGAGGGAAGCATGACCCGGGCCAACGCCGTTCTACCGGATTAACTGTGCTCGTGACGCTTTGAAAACAGCTTCCAACGGACATTGTTGCCTTTGAAAAGGCCGGATGATTCTACGGCAAAAAAAGCCCGAAGGTAAGGCGGTGAACATGACTTTAACGAGTGACCCTGGTTAGACAAAGGGCTAACATGGGCCTGTGTTCCACCGCCAAGCTGTTGTTTTTCATGTCCAACAAGTCCATCAAAACCCCTTGCGTCGGCCTGTGCTCCACGGTGTACGGAGACACGGTGTGCCGTGGCTGCAAGCGTTTTCACCACGAAGTGATCAACTGGAACGGTTACGACGACACGCAGAAGCGCGCCGTGTGGTTGCGCCTTGAGCAACTGCTGGTGCAGGTGATGATGGCCAAGCTTGAGGTGTTCGACAAAAGCCTGCTGCGCCAGCAACTGGAGCAGCGCTCGATCCGCTTTGTCGAGCAGCAGTCGGAATATTGCTGGGCTTACCAGCTTATCGCCCGCGGGGCGCGGATGATCCGTGACCTGGAGGCCTACGGTATGGTGCTGTTGCCGGAATTTCGCGACTGGGAACTGCCGCAGTTGCGCGATGCCATCGATCGCGAGTTTTTCCTGCTTTCAGAGGCGCATTATCAGCGCTACATCGCCCCCAGCTTCCTGCGAGATGCCTTGGCGACGGGGCAAGGTTGACGCTGAGTGGGTGAAGCTACCGGCCCCTTCGCGGGGTTACCCGCGAAGGGGCCGACGTAGAGCCTGAATCAGTCGCCGGTATACTCGCAACCGCTGGTGCAGGTTTCGTGGATGCGTACCTTCGACAGCTCTGGCATCAACGGCTTGACCTGGTCCCAGATCCACTTGGCGATTACTTCGCTGGTAGGGTTTTCCAGGCCAGGGATGTCGTTCAGGTAGTTGTGGTCCAGCTGCTCGTAGATCGGCTTGAAGATCGCCTTGACCTCGGCGAAGTCGCGGATCCAGCCAGTGTGCGGGTCGAGCGGGCCGGTCAGGTGCAGGCCGACCTTGAACGAGTGACCATGCAGGCGGCCGCATTTGTGCCCTTCAGGGACGTGGGGCAGGCGGTGGGCCGATTCGAATGTGAATTCCTTGAAGATTTCCACTGGTGGACCTGTATAGCTGGTGGGGTAAGGGCTTGAGCGGAAATTGGTATTTCAATGTACTGCTCAATGTACTGATTGGTCGTCGCTGGGGTGAAAGAGGTCATTCACTGAGTGATGGCCGGCTGGCGCCAGGCAACCAAATTGGGCGCTATCTTAACCTGTTTTTTAGGGGGGGCTTCACGGAATCTGCGATAGAAGGTATTCCGGCCGGTCGCATTTTCGCGGTTGCGGGGTAGGATCCTGGGTAGTAAGTGGAAGAGCTTGTGCCATTGTAAATACAATGAAAAAGCCCGCTTGCTGGCGGGCTTTTGAAGATGCTGTAATCAGCTCTGCGCTGGTTTTTCCGGGGCGGCCGGTTTCAGCAGATTCTTCAAGTGCTCTGCGGTGCCCTGAGAGAGTCCATGACCCTCCCCAAACGTCGATTTCACGGCGTTATCCGCAGCCAGCATACGCTCAATTTTACCTTTGCTTTCTTCCGCATTGCTGATGAGTTTCCCAAGTACATCAATCAGCGCATCGCTGGTGCGCTTGTACCTTTTGTATGCCCATTCTCTGGCAACGGACGAATCCGCCTCATTCAGTTCCTTTTTGGCTTCGTCATTCGCTTCTCGGGCGCTGCCCTCCTTCATCAGGAGTCTGGTTTCCGTTTGATCCGCACGTAAAATAGCCTTGCATTGATCAATAAATGCGATGGCTGCATCCTTTTCGGCAAGCCTGTGTTTCCAGGTTCGGCCCTCGAGGTTGGCAATTTCCTTGTCCAGATTGTCAATCACGGTATCGCTTCGCTTGAAGTACTCCGCGAAAGTGATTCCATCCTCTGACTGCGCTTTCATCTGTCGTTCAGCTTGGGTGACGGATACCTGCACAGCTGCTGCCGCTACATCATGTTCTTTGCCACTTTCGTAATGGTTCCATCCGAACCAACCCGCCACCGCAATCGCTATCGCAGCGCCGATGCCCAATACCGCTTTCATCCCTCAGATCCCCTGATGCTGGCAAAACGACATATTAACGCCGCGGAGGGGTCGGAACGGTAGTCGCGCAGGCATGGCCGCTACAAGGCTTGCAGGCGTTCACACAGCTGCCCGGTGGCAATCAGCTCCAGCAATTCGTCACCTAGCCGCTGGCTTTCGGCAATGGCCTTGTACCAATAGCGTTTGCGGCCAGGCGCATCACCCATGAAGCGTTTGAAGTCGTTGCGATCGGGCAGCTTGCCGTAGGGCAGGGCGGCCAGGTACTGCGGGGAAGGGGTCATCAGCAGCACATTCTGCAGGCGAGTGGCATCACCCTTGCGCCAGGGCAAGGCCTTGTCGAACCAGCCGGGTACCACCTTGTCGGTGAAGTGCGGGTACAGCACCAGGTCGTCGCCGCGATAGGGCAGGTCGAGGTGGTAGTCGAGCAGGCCGCCGTCGCGGTAAGTGCCGGCGCCAGCGCCGGGGATGTCTTTCACGCCCTGCATGACCATGGGGATCGAGCCCGAGGCGAGCAGGGCGTGGCGCAGGTTGGCCAGGCCCAGTGGCAAGTAGCGCGAGGGGAAATCGGTAAGCGCTTCGAGCGGTGGGGCGGCGCGCTCATCGTGCAGGATGACGCGCTCGAAGTGGCGGGCCAGGCGCGAACGGCCGAGCAGGTTGCTGGCGACCACCGAGCCCAGGCCCAAGCCCAGGCGCCCGCGATGGTCGTGGGCAAGCTGGCCATGGCTCTTCACCACCAGAATGTTCAGGTGATAGTGCGGGTTGGCCAGCAGCTGGCCGTCACGGTCCTGCAACAGGTCATCGAGCATTTTTTGGCAACTGCGGCTGATTTCGGCCGGGGTCACGCCCTTGGCGAAATCCTGCTCGGTGTACAGCTCGCCCAGGCGGCGGATACCTGCGACCGGGTCGTCGAGGCAGGCGCTGGCGAAGCGCCAGGCACCAATCGAGGCACCGATCAGCGCCCGCGGGCGCGGTGCCGAGGGCAGCCACTCACCGAACAGCGCCAGGTCCAGGCCTTGAATGCCCAGCGGCTTCGGCCCACCCGCCGCGCCCGGCAAGACCCCGACATCGGCGGCCTGCAGGCCACGCTCGCGGATATGTCGCAGGGCCCGTTGGCCAGCCTTGAAGGTGAGGGCGGGGTATTTGATGTGGATGGCGCTCATGCGGGGGATCTCTTGGGCAGTACGCGGTTCACTATAAAGGGTTTGAGGATGGCCCGGTCTTGACTTGCGCTATCATGCCGCCAGCTGTTTTCAGGTTGAATTAAGGACCAGTGGTTAATCTTAACCCCGTAGACAACTTGCACAGTTCTCAGGAGAGAAGAACGATGAAAACCTTGACTGCCCTGTTCACCGCCGCTGCCCTCGCTCTGGGCGCCAATGCCGCTTTCGCCAAGGATGTTCAACCCGACGAAGTGGTCAAACTGGTCAACGCCAAGACCATCAAGTCGCTGGACGAACTCAAGGCTGCCGCCGTGGCCAAGCACCCAGGCTCCACCGTCACCGATTCGGAACTTGAAGACGAATACGGCCGCTACATCTACAAGGTCGAGCTGCGCGACACGCAGAACGTCGAATGGGACGTGGCGCTGGACGCCAAGACCGGTGAAGTGCTGAAGGACGAGCGGGACAACTGATGATCCACTTACCGCGGCCGGCGCGTTACCTCGCGCTGGCGCTGCTGGCCGTGTGTTCGCTGGCCGCTGCCCGCGACCTCGATCAGGACGAAGCCCTGAAGCTGCGGCAGAAGGGCATTATCCTGCCACTCGAGCACTTGCTGGAAACCGCCTTGGGGCGTTACCCCGGGGCGCGTTTGCTGGAGGCCGAGCTGGAAGAGGACGACGATCGCTACGAATATGAAGTCGAGTTGCTGACGACTGAAGGTGTGGTGCGCGAGATCAAGCTCGATGCCAGCACCGGCGCCCTGCTCAAAGACGAGGAAGACGACTGAATGCGCCTGTTGCTTGTCGAGGACAATGTGCCGCTGGCGGATGAACTGACCGCCGGCCTGCAGCGCCAGGGTTATGCCGTGGATTGGTTGGCTGATGGCCGTGATGCGGTGTACCAGGGGCAAAGCGAACCGTACGACCTGATCATCCTGGACCTTGGCCTGCCTGGCTTGCCGGGCCTGGACGTGCTGGCCCAATGGCGCGCCGCCGGCCTGGCCACGCCGGTACTGATCCTGACCGCGCGCGGCTCCTGGGCCGAGCGTATCGAAGGGCTGAAGGCC
Organism: Pseudomonas sp. NBRC 111132; assembly: GCF_001320565.1. NCBI lineage: Bacteria > Pseudomonadati > Pseudomonadota > Gammaproteobacteria > Pseudomonadales > Pseudomonadaceae > Pseudomonas > Pseudomonas sp. NBRC 111132. The sequence continues at coordinate 84,131 of NZ_BCBI01000003.1, read as the reverse complement.
GGGGCCGACGACTACCTGAGCAAGCCCTTTCACCCCGAAGAGCTGCAACTGCGCATCCAGGCCTTGTTGCGCCGCGCCCGTGGGCTGGCCAACCAACCGAAGCTGGAAGCGGCCGGCCTGCACCTGGACGAAAGCCGCCAGTGCGTGAGCCGTGATGGTGTGGACATCCAACTGACCGCCGCCGAGTTCCGCCTGCTGCGGTATTTCATGCTGCACCCGCAGCAGATACTGTCCAAAAGCCATTTGGCCGAGCACCTTTACGACGGTGAAACCGAGCGCGACTCGAACGTGCTGGAAGTGCACGTCAACCATTTGCGCCGCAAGCTGGGCCGCAGTGTCATCGAAACCCGCCGCGGCCAAGGCTACATCTATGCCGGGAGCGGCGAGTGAAGTCGATACAGGCGCGCCTGAGTCTGGGCCTGGTGGCCGTGCTGGTGGTGGTCGGCGTGGTGCTGGCACAATTGACCTTGTGGCTGTTCGAAGCCGGCCTGCAACGGTACCTGGAAAACGGCCTGCGCAAGGAAAGCGAGAACCTGTTGGTGGCATTGGTGCGTGGGCCTTCCGGCCTGCAGCTGGACGAGCGGCGTATTTCGGCTGCTTATCAACGGCCGTTTTCCGGTTACTACTTCCGCATCGATTTCGACCAAGGTACCTGGCGGTCCCGTTCGCTGTGGGACCTGGACATGCCCAAGCCCGCCGCGCCTGGGCTTTCCGATAGCCATGAACTCGGCCCGGAAGGCCAGCAACTGCTGGCCCTGCGTGCCGACTACCGGCGCCTGGGCCAGGATATTTCGATCAGCGTGGCGCAAGATTATTCGCCGGTGCGCGAAGGTTTCCGGCGCTTGCAGCAGATCGGCCTGGGCATGGGGTTGGTGGCACTGATTGTGGTTTTGGTGCTGCAGCGCATCACCGTTACCCGCTCGTTGCGGCCGCTGGAGCGGGCGCGACAGCAGATTGCCCAGTTGCAGCAGGGCAAGCGCTCGCAACTGGATGCCGAGGTGCCCAGCGAGTTGGCGCCGCTGGTGGGGCAGATCAACCACTTGCTCAGCCATACCGAAGACAGCCTGCGCCGTTCGCGCAATGCCCTCGGCAACCTCGGCCATGCACTGAAGACGCCACTGGCGGTGCTGCTGAGCCTGGCCTCCAGCGAACGCCTGAAAGATCTGCCCGAAGTCCGCGCGCAGATGCGCGAGCAGTTGGAGCAGATTCAGCAACGCCTGGCGCGCGAGCTGAACCGTGCACGGCTGGCAGGGGATGCCTTGCCGGGCGCGCAGTTCGATTGTGATGCCGAGCTGCCGGGGTTGCTGGAGACCTTGGGCATGATCCATGGCGAGGGCTTGCAATTGGCAAGTGATGTGCCGCCTGGGCTGTTGTTGCCCTGGGACCGCGAGGACTTCCTGGAGCTGCTGGGCAACCTGCTGGACAACGCCTGCAAGTGGGCTGACAGCGAGGTGCGCCTGGGAATAGCGCCGAACGGCGAGGGCTACCGGCTGTGGGTCGATGACGATGGCCCCGGTATCCCTGAAGGCCGGCGGCAGCAGGTGCTGGAGCGTGGTTCGCGGTTGGACGAACAGGTGGACGGGCATGGGCTGGGGTTGGGCATCGTGCGCGATATCGTCGAGGCATGGGGCGGGCGACTGGCCTTGCTGGAGAGCCCGCTGGGCGGATTGCGGGTGAGCATCGACCTGCCGCGCAAGGCCCGATGATGCAGGCGCCGAAACCCTCTGTGGCAGCGAGCCCCCATGGCAATGTCAGTACTGCAAAAAAAATGCAGTACAGGCGCAGTTTTTTGAATTAGCCCAATCGCACCCCACCCGGCAAAATCCCCCTCACGAAACCCTGCGGTTTCCATCTCTCCATGGACGGAGCCCCTTGTGGTATTGCACGCGCAATACAAGGCCCAGGCCAGCTCGGCTGGGCTTTCTTTTTAATCAGAAAAACCAAAGACCCCGAATACCAATGTCTGCCTCGCGTTCCGAAAGCCGTCTGCAGCGCCTGTTGCCGGCGCCCCTGAATATCCCTCCCAAAGAATGGTTGCGTGCCGGTATCGGTGCGTTGCTCGGCTTGTTCCTCGCTGGCTGGCTGACCAGCATGGCCTATGGCCCTGGCATTGCCCTGCACCTGCTGGGCCCGCTGGCGGCCTCGGCGGTCCTGGTTTTCGCCGTACATTCCGGCCCATTGGCCCAACCTTGGCCGGTGCTGGGCAGCTACGCCTTGGCTGGCGCAGTTGGCCTTGCCATGCGCGAAGGTTTCGGTGCCGAGCTGTGGGTGGCGGCTGCGGCTCTGGGCATTTCGATCCTGATCATGTGCCTGTTACGCTGCCTGCACCCCCCAGGTGGCGGGGTGGCAGTGAGCGCGGTGCTGGCCGACTCCGGGTTGACCGCCATGGGCGATCACCTGTTGGAACCGGTGCTGCTCAATGCGTTGATCCTGGTGGCCGTGGCAATCGTCTACAACCGCCTGACCGGCGTGCGCTATCCGAAAGGCGCGGTGCCGCGCAAAGACCTGCACCACACCCATGACCCGCTGCCCGGCGAGCGCGTCGGCATTCGCAGTGAAGATCTGGACCAGGCGCTGGAGGAGCTTGGTGAGTTCGTCGACGTTACCCGTGACGAACTGGAGCGCATCATCCTCGCCACCGAGCAGCACGCCCTGCAGCGTAGCCTGGGCGGTATCACCGCGGCCTCGGTGATGTCCCGCGATGTACAGTTCGCCACGCCTGATACCACGCTGGAACAGGCCTGGAAAATGCTCGCCAGCCATCACCTGAAAACCCTGCCGGTACTGCAGCACGGCAAGCTGGTGGGCATCGTCAGCCTCAGCGACCTGGTCGGCCCGGCCATGCAGCGTGGCCGTTTCAGCTGGCGCGGTTTGTTTGGCCGCAAAGCGGTACGCATGGAGCAAGTGATGAGTCGGCGGGTAGTCAGTGTCAGCAGCCAGCACCCGCTGGAGCGGCTGCTGCCGTTGTTGTGCGAACAGGGCCTGCACTGCCTGCCGGTGCTCGATGCCGAGAAGCTGGTAGGGGTGATCACCCAGACCGACTTGATCGCCGGCCTCAAACGTCAGCTGCTTAGCAAGGCCGAGGCATCAGATAACCGGGTCCCAGCGTTGTGACCAATCGCTTGCGCCGGCAGCCACCAGCCGGCGCAGGATGGCGAAGGCCTGTTGCAGGGCTTCGCTGTCGCGTTTGCGCGGGTACACCAGGAAGGTTGGGTAAGTGAACTCAGGCGCCTGCGGTACCCGCTCGAACACCCCGCTGTCCAGGTAGGCCTGCACCACGCGTGTGCGGAAGTAGCCGCTGCCCCCCTGGTCAAGAATGAACTGCAGGGCCAATGGGCCGAGGTTGAAGCTCAGTGCCGGGCGTGCGCAGTCGGGCAGGGCCGCATCGTGCTGGCGGCGGAAGGCCTCGCCCCAGTCAATGTAGATATACGGTTCGGGCTGGGCGACCCGGCGCACACGGATCAGCTTTTCTTCCATCAATTGCTCCACCTGCAGGCCGGGGCCGTAGGTCGGCTGATAGACCAGCGCGGCGTCCAGCAGGCCCATCTCGACCTTGCGCAGCAGTGACTCACCGTCGCTGACCTCGCTGCGGATGGCATGGCTGGGCAGTTCACGGTGCAGGGCGCTGACCCAGTCGAGCAGCATCGGGTTGCCCAAACTCACCTCACCGCCCACATGCAGCACCTGCTGGCAGCCTTCAGGCAGCGGCAGGTCGCGGCGCGCTGCTTCCCAGGTTTGTACCAGCTGGTTGGCATAACTGACGAACGCTTCGCCATCGCTGGTCAAACTGGCGCCGTTGCGGCTGCGTACGAACAGCTGGCAACCCAGTTGCTGCTCCAGGCGCTGTACCCGCGCGGTGATCGCGGTCTGTGACACGAACAGGCGCTCGGCGGCGGCGACCAGGCTGCCGCAACGCACGATTTCCAGGAAGGTTCGGGCCTGATCGATATCCATGGGCTGCTCGGTGGCTGAGGGGTGGCCTATTCTAGAGGCTTTGCACCGTTATGGGGCGTTTTTGCGTTGTCTGCAAATTTGCAGGTCGGTTGTGACTTTAGTCCCATGGCGGCGTGGGTGTAGCGGTCCATACTCAGGTTTCGCCCTTCAATAACAACAAGTACCGGGTTTCTTTCGATATGAGCTACCAGCACAGCTACGCCCATTCCATTTCCGACCCTGCCGCTTTCTGGGCGGAACAGGCCGCACACCTGGCCTGGCACCGCAAGCCTGCCCTGACTTTGCAAGACCACGCCGACGGTACCCATAGTTGGTTCGCAGACGGCCGCCTTAACAGCTGCTACCTGGCCCTCGATTACCAGATCGAGCAAGGCCGTGGCGAGCAATTGGCGCTGATCTACGATTCGCCGGTGACGGGCGTGCAGCAGGCGTATACCTACAACCAGTTGCGCGATGAAGTGGCGCGCCTGGCTGGCTTGCTGCGCCAGCTGGGGGTGAGCAAGGGCGATGGCGTGATCATCTACATGCCCATGGTGCCGCAGGCAGCCATGGCCATGCTGGCCTGTGCGCGGATTGGTGCGGTGCATTCGGTGGTGTTCGGTGGCTTTGCCGCCAACGAACTGGCTTTGCGCATCGATGATGCCCGGCCCACGCTGCTGCTGACGGCCTCCTGCGGGCTGGAGTTCGATCGCGTGATTGCGTACAAGCCGCTGGTCGACCGCGCCCTGCAACTGGCCCGGCACCAACCGCGCAATGTGCTGGTGCTGCAACGGCCACAGGTGCAGGCCGACCTGCAGCCAGGCCGCGACCTGGACTGGCAGGCGGCCTTGACCGGCGCCGAGCCGGTGGCCCCAGTCGAGTTGGATGCCGGCGACCCGCTGTACATCATGTATACCTCGGGTACCACCGGCAAACCCAAAGGCATCGTGCGGGAGAACGGTGGCAATGCCGTGGCGCTGTGCTATGCCATGCGCCATATCTATGGCATGCAGGCCGGCGATGTGTGGTGGGGCATATCTGATGTGGGCTGGGTGGTCGGCCATTCGCTGATCGTTTACGGGCCGTTGATGAGCGGCTGTACCACTGTGTTCTACGAAGGCAAGCCGATCCGCACCCCGGATGCCTCGGCCTACTGGCGGGTGGTGGAGCAATACAAGGTCAATGCGTTGTTCTGTGCGCCCACCGCCATGCGTGCCATCCGCAAGGAAGACCCGGAAGGCGAGCTGATCCGCAAACATGACCTCAGCTCGCTGCGCCAATTGTTCCTGGCGGGTGAGAAGCTCGATTCCAGCACCCACGAATGGCTGGAACGGGTCAGTGGCAAGCCTGTGCACGACCACTGGTGGCAGACCGAGACCGGCTGGCCGGTCACTGCGCCGTGTGTCGGGCTGGAGGGGAGCGCCGCGAAGCCGGGATCGAGCAACCGGGCGGTACCCGGCTACAACGTTCGCGTGCTGGACGACGAAGGCCGCTTGCTCGGGCCCAACCATCAGGGTTCGATCGTGATCGCCCTGCCATTGCCACCTGGTTGTAGCCAGACACTGTGGGGCGACCACGAGCGCTACCTGCAGGCGTACCTGCGCACCTACCCGGGGTATTACCACACCGGTGACGGCGGCTACCTGGACGATGACGGTTTCGTCTACATCATGGGGCGCACCGATGACGTGATCAATGTGTCGGGGCACCGGTTGTCTACCGGCGAAATGGAGGACCTGGTGGCCTGCCACCCGGCGGTGGCCGAGTGTGCGGTGGTTGGCGTGCACGATGAAATCAAGGGGCAAGTGCCGTTGGCACTTGTTGTGCTCAAGGACGGCGAGGGCATTGCCGAGGCGCAACTGCTGGTGGACCTGGTGGGCAGTGTGCGCGAGGCGATTGGCCCGCTGGCCTGTTTCAACCGGGTTCGGTTGGTGAAGCGGCTCCCCAAGACCCGCTCGGGGAAAATTTTGCGTGCGGTGCTGCGCAAGATCGCCGACGGGCAGGACTATGCGCCGCCTTCGACCCTGGATGACCCGGCGGTGCTGGGGGAGATCGAGGCGGTGCTGGCGGATTTACCCAGAGCCGGTTGATGCTTTGACATTACAGGCCTCTTCGCAGGTTTACCGGCGAAGAGGCCTGTCGAGGCGATGCAGTTTCAAGGGGCTATCTGGTGCAATTGCCCCAAGCGGCTGCGGGTACGCATCAGGTCGGCAAGCGGCCCGCCCAGGCTTTCTTCCAGTGGCCGTTTACCTATCACCACCACCTGCCGATCCTGGTCATACAACACATCCACCAGGTTGACGAAACGCTGCTGAGCCGCCAGCGAGCACTCCGCCAGGTCACCCAGCCCGTCGATGATCCATTCATCGTATTGCGCCGCCAGCACCAGGTAGTCAATGACCGCCGTGGCCTTCTCGCACAAGTCATCGAAGCCAAGCACCACCCGCCGGCCATCGATGGCCAGCGCACGCAGCGGGCGCTTGTTCACTTCCAGCATCACCGGCTGTTCGTTCGGCACGTTCAGCGCCTGGCGCTGCGCTGCATTCCCCGGCCAGACATAATGGCCCTGGGTAAAACGTTGATGCTCACGGTTGGCCGGCAAGCTGCGAAAGTCGGTGTCGCCGTCCACTTCGAGCACTTGCATCGAGCTGTTGATCAGGCGGATTACCGGGAGGAAGCGCTCGTGGTACAGCGGGTTGGGCAACAACCCTTCGGGCGCGTAGTTGGACGTCACCAGCAGGAACACGCCGCGTGCGAACAGGGCGTTGAACAGGCGTGTCAGCAGCATGGCATCGCCGATGTCATGCACGTGGAATTCGTCGAAGCACAGCACTTGGCAGCCACCCACCAGCTCGTCGAGGGTTGCGCCCAGCGCATCGTCCAGCGCCCGGTGGTGGTGCATGCCTCGGTGGAGGCGAGCAAAGAAGTCATGAAAATGCAGGCGGCGCTTGGCCTCGACCGGTACCGCCTGGAAGAAACCGTCCAGCAGCCAGCTCTTGCCGCGTCCCACCGACCCGTAGAGGTACAGGCTGCGTGGCTGCCCTTGTTCGAGCAGTGCCAGTTGTTCGGCCATGCAGTGGATCACCCGTCGCTGGCCGTCACTAAGCTGATAACCCCGGCTTCGGGCTTTGTCCTCGAACCAATCGAGCAGTTCGCTCTCGTTGGCGGCAGTGCCGCGCAGGCGCTGGCCAAGCTGGCGCAATGGGGCAGGGATCCAGGCAGACAAAAGCAACGCTCCTTGGGCGATGGCGGGTCAGCGTGCAGCTTGCCCGAGGGCGGCCATTTTGACTAATACAGAAAGTGACCGGCAATGATCACTTCATGCGATACGTCTGGCCGCGCACCTGCATTGCCTAGGCTTTGCGCTCCAGCTGGCGCTCGATCATGTACTTCACCGCCAGGCGGCGCTCCTTGAGGTGGCGCAGGTCTTCGTCAACGAAGTTGCCGGCCGAGATCGACTCGGCAGCCAGCACCTGGTTGTCGATGTCCATGTACTCGTCCAGCAGGCGGTCCAGCGCCTTGTCCTGCTGGCGGCGTTGCTGGACGATTTCGCGCGGGTAGTGCAGGTCCTGGTAGAGGTCGTGGGAGACAGGCATGAGGTCCTCCTTGGTCGATGCAGTGGGCTCATCTGATTGGAAGGAAGGAATGCGATTCTGTTGAAGCGAAGCGGGAGGAAAGCGACGGATGGTCGATGGGCCAACGCCGAAATGACTAACCCGCTGTTTTTTAGCAATTTTTTTTCATCAGGGGGTTCACAGACCGAAAGTTTGTTGTTAAAGTGCCGCGCATTCCAAGACAACAACCCAGTTGTCACTCAGTTGGAATTGTCAGAGCAGCAAACACTGCATCCGATACAGGGGCGTCGCCAAGCGGTAAGGCAGCAGGTTTTGATCCTGCCATGCGTTGGTTCGAATCCAGCCGCCCCTGCCATTTTCCAGTTTCAAACGTCTATAACCCGGTGCTTCGAAAGATGAGCGCTGGGTTTTGTCGTTTCCGTATTTAATTTCGTAATGCGATGCCTGTAGAAGCGGCCTTGTGTCGCGATGGGCCGCTCCTGCACGGGTTTTGCGTCGTCTCAAGTTACCCGGCAATGCCCAGCATTTCGTTCAGTACCCTGGCCAGTTCATCGGCCTGCACCGGCTTCTGAATCACCAGGCTGCCCGGCAGCTCCAGCCCCTGCAGCTCGGCATACCCAGTAAGGAACACCACGGGCAGGCGCGGGTACCGCTCACGCGCCGCCAGCGCCAGTTGCGCACCGTTGAACTCGGGCATGGCGAAATCCGTCAGCAGCAGGTCGATCTCGTCATCCAGCAATGCCAATGCTTGCTCGCCGCTGTGCGCCTGGCGCACCTGATAGCCGTACTGGCGCAATACATCGCCAAGCATGTCGCGCACCAGGTGGTCATCGTCCACCAGCAGCACCGTGCGGTTACGGCCGCTCTCGCTGCTCGACTGGCTGAGCACCGCTGCGGCAGGTTCGTCCACCACTTCCTCCTTTACTGCGGGCAGGTACACCGCCACCTCGGTGCCGCGCCCCGGTGTGGTATCGATGCGCACGCCACCCCCGGACTGCTTGGCGAAGCCGAACACCTGGGCCAGGCCCAGGCCCGAACCTTTGCCGATGTCCTTGGTGGTGAAGAACGGCTCGAACACCTTGGCCAACACGTCGTCGCTCATGCCGCAGCCGGTATCGCGGATGCTCAGCATCACGTACTCGCCGGGGTCCGGGTCTTCTGGGCGATGCGGGCGCCCGTTGATACGGGTGTTGCGGGTGGTAAGGGTCAGCTGTCCGCCCTCGGGCATGGCATCGCGGGCATTGATCGCCAGGTTGAGGATGATCATCTCGGTCTGGGTCGGGTCGGTCATTGCCTGCCACAGGGCCTGGTCCAGGTCCAGGCGCACCGAGACGTTGCCACCCAGGGTACGGCGCAGCAGCTCTTCCAGGCCGGCCAAGGTGCGGTTGAGGTTAAGCGCTACCGGCTCCAGACGCTGGCGACGGGAGAAAGCCAGCAACTGCGAGGTCAGCTTGGCGCCACGCTCGCCCGCTTCGCGGATATGCGTGAGGCGTGTGCGGGCCTTGTCCAGGTCGGCCTTGGCCAGGTCACGCTCAAGAAAGCTTGCACCGGTGAGGATCACCGTGAGCAAGTTGTTGAAGTCATGGGCCACGCCTGCGGTCAGTTGGCCAACCGCCTCCAGCCTCTGCATCTGTTGCAAGGCAGCCTCGATGCGCTCGCGTTCGTTGATCTGCTCGCGCAGGCGGGCGTTGGCTTCAGCCAGGCCCAGGGCGGCTTCACGTTCGCTGGTGATGTCGCGTGCCACCACGTACAGCAGGGTGTCTTCCGGCACCACCACCCACGACAGCCAGCGCTGCTGGCCGCCGGCATGCAGGATGCGGCCGACAAAGCGGGCGCTGGTGCGGCCATGGGCGAGGGCGGCCAGTTCGGTGAGTAGCAGTTCCTGATCGGGCTCGGGCAGCAGGTGCAGCAGGGACGACTGGCTCAGGCGCTCGCGGGAGAAACCCAGGCTGGCCTCCCACGCGGGGTTCAGCGCGACCGGGGTCAGGTCCTTGTTCAGTACGGCCAGCAAGTCTTGCGACAGCTCCCAGGCGCGATCGCGTTCGCGCGTGCGTCGCTCGACCCGTTCACCGAGCATCTCGTTCAGCTGGCGCAGTGCCTGGGTGGCCAGGCGTTGCGTGTGGATGTCCTGCAGCACACCGGAAAAACGCACGCATTGGCCGTCGACGAACTGGCTCTGGCCACTGCTGAGCAACCAGCGCGGCTCCTGGCCATCGACTGGCGCGATACGAAACTCTACCCGGTACTGGCCACCGCTTTCGGGGCGCATGGCATATTCCACCGCGTCACGCACCATTGCCAGGTCATCGGGGTATATGCCACCGAGGAACACCTCAAGGCTCATTTCGGTGCTGGTAGGCAGGCCGAACAACGTCTTGCAGCGGTCATCCCAAACCAGCAGGCCTTCCTGCGGGCGCAGGTCCCAAGTGCCCATGCCGGCAGCGTCGATGGCGATCCGAGCACGCGCCTCAACGTCCGCCAATGCTTCTTCGGCGCGGCGCCGGCGCTGGCGCTCCTGTACTTCGGTCAGCGCCCTGCGCACGGCCTTGGGCAGCAGTGGCAGGTTTTTTTTCAGCACATAGTCGGTGGCGCCCAGGCGGATCATTTCCACCGCGTGTTCTTCGCCGTAAATACCGGACAGGAAGATGAACGGGATGTCCGGTGCCAGGCGCTGGGCGATGGCCAGCACCTCGGTGCCGGACGAGCCTGGCAGCACACAGTCGCACAGGATCAGGTCGTAGTGGGCTTCGCGCAGGGCATGTTCGACGCCCGCATGGTCGAACACCAGCTGTGATTGCACTTGCAACCCGCTGCGTTCCAGGCGCAACAGGGTAAGCTCGGCATCCATCGAGCTGTCTTCGACCATCAGTAGTTTCAACGGCGTTTGTTGCATCGTTGCGGCGGCCTCAGTTACTACCGCGACGGTTTAGCCGCAGTGAGCCGGGTGGTGGTTCGTTGAGCACGGCCCAGAATACCCCGAGGTCCGAGATGGCGGCGACGAATTCCTTGAATTCCACTGGCTTGACCACATAGGCGTTCACCCCCAGCTCATAGGCGCGCAGCAGGTCGGGTTCTTCGCGCGAGGAGGTCAACATCACGGTGGGTATGCTGCGCAGTTCGGCGGTGGCGCGCACAGCCTTGAGCACTTCCAGGCCATCGACCTTGGGCAGTTTCAGGTCCAGTAACAGCACGGCAGGGTTGCCGTCATCGCGCTCGGCATAGGCGTTGCGGCGTAGCAGGTAGTCGAGCGCGTCGGCACCGTCGCGCAGCACGATGACCTCGTTGGCCAATTGGCTGCGCTCCAGGGCCAGCAGGGTCAGTTCCAGGTCCCGGGGGTTGTCTTCGACCAGCAGGATGGGCTTGAGCATGATGGTAGCGATGCCTCAGGTAGCAGTGTTTCGGGGTAGGGTGAAGTGGAAGCTGGCGCCTTGCTCGATCTGGCCAGTGGCCCAGACCCTGCCATCATGGCGCTCGATGATACGGCGCACGCTCGCCAGGCCAATCCCTGTGCCTTCGAAGTCTTCCATGCGGTGCAGGCGCTGGAATACGCCGAACAGCTTGTTGGCATAGGCCATGTCGAAGCCCACGCCATTGTCGCGGATGCAGACCTCGGTTTCGCCAGGGTGCTGTACGGCACTGATCCCGATGCGGGCTGGGTTACGCCCGCGCGTGTACTTGATGGCATTGGCGATAAGGTTGTGCAATGCCATGTTGATGAACGCCGGGTCGCCGATCACCTTGGGCAGCGGGGCGATGTCCCAAACGATTGCGCGGCCTTCGTAATCTGGGGTCAATTCGCTGCGAATGGCCTCGACCAGTGCGTTGAGGTCGACGTCGGACAAGCGCAAGGCCGAGCGGCCCATCTGCGAGAAGTTGAGCAGGTTGTCGACCAGGCTGCCGGCAAAGTGCGCCGCTTCGCCGATGTGCTGCAAAAAGCGTTTGCCGCGCTCGCTCAGGCCTTGGCCTTCGATTTCGCCAAGCAGCTCGGTATAGCCGGCGATGTGCCGTAGGGGCGCGCGCAAGTCATGGGAAACACTGTAGGAGAACGCCTCGAGCTCTTTGTTCGAGCGGCGCAACTCGCCCGCCAGTTGCGCCAGCTCTTCGGCCTTGCGCAGGACGATGCCCAGCACCGCGGTGCGCAGTTCCATCACGCCCTCGATCACCAGCGGGTCCCAGGGCTCGCAATAGCCGCGCAGTTCTTCCTGCCAGCGTTCAAAACTGTGTCGTGGGTGGAGGTTGCCCTGTGGCCCCACCTGCTTGGTCGGCTGGCCGGCCCAGTTTACCGTACGCACTTGCTCGGGGCGGAACCACAGCAGGTAGTGCGAGTGGATTTGCGAGATGGCCACCGCCAGCACACCACCGGCATGGGTTGCCAGTTCGGGCAGGTCTGTGATGTCGCGGCGCAGGTTGTCACTTTGGAACACGCTGTCTTCGCCACGCTGGCCAAGCCAGTGCACCAGCGCGGTCACCTGGGCTTCGGGTGGGGTCTGGCCGATCAGATCACAGCGTTCGGCCGAGATTACCGCCGCACCTTGGGCACCGGCAAAGGCCAACAAAACCTGAGGCAGTTCGCGCAGGCCGTCGCTGACGCTGTCGTGGTCAGCCATGGACGAGATCATGCGCACGATGTGTTGACGCAGTGCCAGCAACTTGCGCGTGCTGGCATGGGCCTCGCGGGACTCGATCTGCAACGACAGCACGCTGGCCAGCAACTCGCAGGCTGTGCGGGTACGCAAGTCCACCGGGCGTGGCTGATGGTGGTGGCACGACACCAGCCCCCACAGCTCGCCATCGACCACGATCGACAGCGACATCGAGGCCAGCGTGCCCATGTTGCGCATGTACTGCAGGTGTATCGGCGACACGCTGCGCAGTGCAGCGAAGCTCATGTCCAGTGCCTTGCCGGTGCGAGGGTTGGCGGCCGGTAACAGGGGGGAGGACTGATAGTTGGCATCCTCGATCACGCGGATGCGGTTGATCCGGTACAGCTCGCGCGCCTGGCGCGGGATGTCCGCGGCCGGGAAACACAGGCCCAGATAGCTGGGGTAGCCAGGGTCGGCCACCTCCGCCAGCACCTGACCGTTGCCATCGGCATCGAACCGGTACGCCTTGACCCGCCCAAAGCCGGTGATGCGTTTGAGCTGCACCACCGTTTGTTGCAGCAGATCCTCAAGGCTTGTGGCCAGTTGCAGGCTACCGACGAAGTTGCGCACCAATGGGTAGTAGTCGCCTTGCCCGGCCAGCTCCGGTGGCAGGCGCGGGGGTTCGAACTCGGCAATCAGTACTTCGTCGTGACAGTGGGCCAGCAAGTGCAGCGGCTCACTGTGGGGCGCGCCTTGGCGCAAGCGCACGTCGCCGATGTGAAAGGGGAAAATTTCATCTTCGGGCAGCCGTGCGAGGTGCGCGTGCAGGTCGAAACCGTCGCTGACCAGATTGGCGAAGGGGCAACCGATCAGCTCCTGGGCCGGCAAGCCCAGCCAGTGCTCGACGTTTTCACTGGCCTGCAGCACGCGCAGGTCGGTGGCGTCCAGTACCAGCAGAAAGCCATGAGGCTGGATGCTGCTCGGCAGGTGGATCGGTTCTTGGGCACAGCGCTCCATGGCGTCTGCCAGCGTGTTGTCTGCAGTCATCGATGAAAGCGCTCCTGTCATGTCCGTCCATGTATGGCATAGGTGCCTGGGGCAGGATGAGACTGGTTCACCCTAACAGAAACCCGGCACATTTACCGGCTCTCGCCATTGGAGGCACGCCGGTGCCCTGGGGTTCTGTGCCGTTCAGGCTTTTTTTGATGGGGCGCTATCGCTTTATCGCTAATACAAAAAAATGGCTTGATGCCACCACGGTTGCGCTGCCTCGCTGCTACGCTCAAACCAAGACGTTTCGACAAGGATAACAAGGTGACGGAGCGCTATCTGGCCGCGCTGTTGGGCCTGTTGTTCAGCGGCAGTACCGTGGCAGCGGATTTTCTCGTGGAAGTGCGGGTACTGGTGCAGCGTGGCTGCATGCTGGTCAACCAGACACGCGACGCGGGAGCCCAAGCCCTGGGGAGGATCGACCTGGGTGTGTCGGCACGCCTCGATGGCCCTGGCGCGCCCTTGAGCGGGGTACTGCTGAGCCAGCGCCCACCGCGACTTGAGTGCAACCCTGGCACCCCCTACCAGGTACGCGTCGATGGCGGCCAGCATGGTGGCGTCGGCGAATTGCGCTACCTGGCCAGCAGCGACCGCGCGGCCCGGCCCATTCCTTATCGCTTGTACCGCGATGCTGCCTGGCGCGAGCCTCTGGCGGTGGGGGTGGCCCAGTCGGCGCGGGTGCCGGACAGTGGCTCGGTTGAGCTGCCTCTGTACGCACGTATCGACAAACTGGCCTGGGTACCGAATGCAGGGCTGTATGCCGACCTGCTCAAAGTCACAGTCACCTGGTAGGGACGCCACCATGCACAAGGACGCCATGCCATGAACCGCACTTCGATCCTGTTGCTTACCCTCGGCCCGCTGCTGGTACCTGGTGGTGAGGCGCATGGCAGCACCACAGGTTTCATCCAGGCGCGGCTGGTGATCAGCGCGGCCTGCCAGATCAGCAGCAACGAGACACAACCGGCCGTGCTGGGCAACCCGGGGGTGCTGGATTTTGGCGAGCGCGGCCCGAGCTGGGACCAGCCACTGCGCAGCCGGGTGGACGAAGTGGGCGGCGAGGGTAGCCTGCAGATCAGTTGCACGCCCGAAGTCCGGGCTTTCAATGTGCGCATCAATGGTGGCCTGAATGGCGACGACGGTATACGGCGTCTGAGCAATGGCCGTGAACTGATCCCTTATCAGCTGGCAGTCGACCCTGGCGGCAACAGCCGCTACGGCATCGGCCAGGCGCGCGCCTTCACCATTCGCAGCAGCCAGCAAGTGCCGATTCCCATCTACGGCGTGGTGGTGGCGCAGCCGCGCGCGCTGCCCGCCGGGCTTTACCGCGACACCCTCAGAGTGACCCTGGACTGGTAACCACGCAAGGAGACTCCGATGCGAACGAACCTTTCATGCTGCATGCTCGCAGGCCTTGGCCTGGCACTGGCTTCCCAGGCCCAGGCCGCCACGGTGACCGGGAACATCACCTCGACGCTGACCCTGATTGCCGCGTGCCAGGTCAACGGCAGTTCGGGCACTTCGGGGTTGAACTTCGGCGCTCTGAACTTTGGCACTCAGGATGCCCTGTTCACCACTGCCAATGCCCAGGTGCTGGGTGGTGGGGGCGGTGCCATGAGCATCCTGTGCTCGGCGGGTACGGTGCCTGCCATCAAAGTGCGCGCAGGGCTACATGACGGCCAGTCGAGCGGTGGCACGCGTGCGCTCGCCGATGGCGCTGGCAACTTCGTGCCGTACGACCTCTATACCGACTCCGGCCGTACGACGTTGCTGGCCATTGACGGCACCATCACCCTGCCAACCAGTACTGGCGCGGCCCAGACCGTCAACCTTTACGGCAAGGCCGTGGGCAAGGCGGGCCTGCCCGCAGGGGTCTACAGCGACACGATTTCGGTCGAGCTGTCGTTCTGAACCATGCGCGGTTGGCTGGCAAGTGGCCTGAGCGGAATCGGCATGCTGTTGGCGGCCCCGCTGGGGGCGGTGACCACCAGTACATTCACGGTGACGGCGCAGATTGTCGCCGGTTGCCTGGTGGTGGGGGGTGTCACCAGCTACGGCACGCTCGATTATGGCTCGCAGTCCGCGCTGTCCACGGGCTTGCTCAGCACGTCGTTGGGTGGCTCTACCGTGACCTTCCAGTGCACGCCAGGCGTGGCCATGAGCATGAGCCTGGATGGTGGGCAGAACAGTGCCAGCGGCACACGCAACCTGAAACGATCGAACGGCACGCAAGTGCTGGCCTACCAGTTGTACCGGGACGCGGCCTACAGCCAGAGCCTGGGAATCGGCCAGAGCGTGGCCGTGAGCTATGCCGACCCGACGGCGATCAAGCTGCCGGTGTACGGGCGGGTTCAGCTGACCGGCACGCTGCCGGCAGGGACCTACACCGATGTGGTGCAAGTGACGGTGACCTGGTGAACACCAGCGCCACCAACGACAAGTGTCTAAGGAGAGCTGCATGCGGGTAGGCGCGAAGTGGGCGCGAGGATTGATTGGGTTGTGGTGGCTGGCAAGCTTGCCAGCCGGGGCGGCCACCTCGGTGTTGATCTGGCCGATCGACCCGGTGCTGGAGGCCGACCAGAAGGCGGGCGCCCTGTGGCTGGAAAACCGCGGTACTGCGCCGGCCAACTTGCAGGTGCGGGTATTCGCCTGGCGCCAGGGTGATTACCAGGAACAGTTCCAGGCGCAGCGTGAAATCATCGGCAGCCCGCCGGTCGCCAACATTGCCCCAGGGCAGAAGCAGCTGATTCGCCTGACCCGTACTGGCTCATCACCCGCCGGCCAGGAGCAGGCCTACCGCATCATCATCGACGAGATCCCGCCCGCCATCCCGGTCGATAAAGCCGACCCCGGCGCTACCGCGGCCATTCGTTTGCAAATGCGTTATTCGGTGCCGCTGTTCGTCTATGGCGAAGGGCTGTGGGGCAAGGCCGACCCTGACGGCAAGCGCAATGCCGAGGGTGTGGGCAAGCCGCAGCTCAGCTGGCGCCCGGTTACCGTGCAGGGCAAGCCTTACGTTGAACTGCGCAACACTGGCCCCGTGCATGCGCGCTTGACCGATGTAGTGGTGCAGCAAGGCAGCCAGAGCAAACCACTGGCCGAGGGGCTGCTGGGCTATGTGCTGCCGGGCGCCAGCATGCGCTGGCCTGCTCCCGAGGTGTCCAGCAGCGGTAGCGTGCTCAAGGGCAGGGTCAATGGGCAGGGTACGGCGGACGCTATTCGCCAAGGCCAATGAGCCAGCAAATGAATGCAGTGCAGGGGTCAGGGAGTACCCGGCAATGGTCGGAAACCGTGTGTGAAAAAGCTTTCGGCGACGACTCGCCGTTGGTGCCTGGGGCTGGTCATGGTCAGCCCAGGGCTGGCGTTGGCCGACGACCTGCCCCCACCGCCCACGGAGATGTCCGCCATCGCCGAAGCCACCCTGTACCTCGACCTGGTAGTGAACCAGATGCCCAGGGCTGAACTGGTCCCGGTGCAGCAGCGGGCCGGGCAGCTGTACCTGGACAGCGACATCTTGCGGTCAGCCGGTATTTCGTTGCCTGGCAGCCCCCAGGGCGAGGTGGCCCTGGAAAGCATCGCGGGGTTGCATGCCGACTACGACAGCCAGAACCAGCGCCTGCTGCTGCAGGTGCCGCCGGCCTGGTTGCCAGACCAGCAAGTGGGTGACCGCAACCTGTACCCGGCCAGTGATGCGCGCAGCAGTTTCGGCGCTTTGTTCAACTACGACCTGTACCTCAATGACACCGATGAAGGCGGTACCTACCTGGCCGCCTGGAACGAGCTGCGCCTGTTTGACAGCTGGGGCACTTTCTCCAGTACCGGGCAGTGGCGCCAGTCATTCAACGGCGCACAGGCGGATGATACGCGCCAAGGCTTCATGCGTTATGACACTACTTGGCGCTTCACTGACGAGCAGCGTCTGCTGTCTTATGAAGCCGGTGACTTCGTGACTGGCGCTTTGCCCTGGAGCAGCTCGGTGCGGGTGGGCGGCGTGCAGCTGTCGCGTGACTTCGCTGCGCGCCCCGACCTGGTCACTTACCCGTTACCGGCGTTCGCAGGCGAAGCGGCGGTGCCGACGTCGCTCGACCTGTTCATAAACGGTTTCAAGTCCAGCACTACCGAGCTGCAGCCAGGCCCGTACACCCTGACCAACGTGCCGTTCATCAACGGCGCCGGGGAGGCGGTGGTGGTCACCACCGATGCGCTTGGCCGGCAGGTGTCGACGACCTTGCCGTTCTATGTCACCAGCAGCCTGCTGCAGAAGGGCCTGACGGACTACTCGGTGGCCGCCGGCAGCCTGCGCCGTGATTACGGCGTGCGCGATTTCAGCTATGGGCCGGGTGTGGCCTCGGGCAGCCTGCGCTATGGGCTCAGTGACTTCTTCACCCTCGAAACCCACGCCGAAACTGCCGAGTCGCTGATGCTGGGCGGGTTGGGTGGCAACATGCGGCTGGGCAACTTCGGCGTGCTCAATGCCGCCCTGGCGCAAAGCCAGTTCGATGGCGAGAAGGGCCACCAGGTCGCCCTTGGGTACCAGTACAACAGCCAGCGCATCGGCTTCAGTTACCAGCGCCTGCAACGCCATGGTGACTATGCCGACCTGACCCGGGTCGACCTTCCGGACATGCAGTTGAGCAAGCGCAGCGAACAGGTCACCCTCAGCCTGAACCTGAACGAGTACGGCAGCATTGGCGCCGGCTACTTCGATGTACGCGCCGGTGACGGCACGCGTACTCGGCTGATCAACCTGAGCTACAGCAAGCCGCTGTGGGGCAGCAGCAGCGTGTACTTGTCGGCCAACCGCGAAGTGGGTGACAGCCAGTGGGCGGTGCAGGCGCAGTTGGTGATTCCGTTCGACCTGCACGGCACCCTGGCGCTGGGCATGGAGCGAAGTAAAGAAGGTGAGACACTGCAGCGGGTCAACTACAGCCACGCGGTGCCAGCGGGTGTCGGCGTTGGTTACAACCTAGGCTATGCCGCAGGCAGCGACCGGGATGCCTATCGCCAGGCCGACGTCACTTGGCGCCTGCAATCGGTGCAGTTGCAGGCGGGTGTGTATGGCAGTAGCGGTGAAATGACCCGTTGGGCTGACGCCAGTGGTTCTCTGGTGTGGATGGATGCCGGGGTGTTCGCAGCCAACCGCATCGATGATGCCTTCGTAGTGGTCAGTACCGCGGGCTACGCCGATGTGCCGGTGCGCTACGAAAACCAGGACGTTGGCCGCACCGATGCCAAGGGGCACTTACTGGTGCCGTACAGCAGCGGTTACTACCGTGGCAAGTACGAAATCGACCCCATGGACCTGCCGCCGGATGTGCTGGCGCCAGACGTGGAGCAGCGTGTGGCGGTAAGACGGGGCAGCGGTTACTTGCTGGAGTTCCCGCTCAAGCGGGTCATGGCGGCCAGCGTCGAGCTGGTGGATGGCAACCAGCAGGTGCTCAAATTGGGTAGCCGTGTGACCCACACAGAAAGTGGCGGCCAGGCGGTGGTGGGTTGGGACGGGTTGGTGTACCTGGAGAACTTGTCGCCGCATAACCGCTTGCAGGTGGAAATTGAAGGCGGCGGGCATTGCGAGGTGGCATTCGACCTGCCTGAGTCACAAGGCTCGGTGCCCTTGATTGGCCCGCTGGTGTGCCGATGAATGCCTGGGTGCGTGGTCTGTGGGCGAGCGTGCTGCTGTTGCCGACGGGTACGGCCTGGGCGGTTTGTTCGTCGGTAGCCACGTTGCCGGCGGCGTTTGGCAGCCTCAATTCAACGCAGGTTCGCACCACGGTACAGACGGCTTCCACCCTTAACTCCGGTTTGCAGTGCACCGGCTCGCTACTCACCTTGCTCAGCAGCAATGATCATTTCTACGCAACCATCACGCCCGCCTCGGGCGGGCTGGTCGGCCCGACAGGCGATGTCATCTCTTACACACTGTATGCCGACAACAGCACCAACTACCCGATCACCCGCGGTCTGGCCTACGACTTCGCTCGCAACGGTATCATCGACCTGCTAGGGCTGCTCGGCGGCACCACGCCCAAAGCGGTGCCTATCTACATGCGTACCCAGATTGGCAGCAATGTCGCGGCAGGGGTGTACCAAGAGAACCTGACCGTGGCCTGGAGCTGGAACTATTGTTCGGGGATTGGCGCGTTAGGGATATGCCTTGGGCGTGACATCGGTTCAGGTAGCCAGACCTTGAACGTGAGCCTGACGGTGACCAACGACTGCCAGATCACCACCCCCAACATCAGCTTCGCCAGTGCGCCGGTGGTGGCAGGGTTCGGCACTGTGAGCCAGGGTATAAACGTGTCGTGCACCAAGGGCAGCAGCTACACGGTGGGGCTGGATGACGGGCAGAACGTGTCCGCTGGGCGGCGGCGGATGAAGTCGGCGGCCAACAACTACCTGGCCTATGACATTTTCAAAAGTGCTGGGACGGTGCGCTGGGGCGCGACCGGGGCTGCCAGGCGCTCCAGCACCGATGCCGACGTCAACCCCGGTGTGGGGACTGGTACGGGTAGCCAGGTGTTCAACTACAACGCCAAGGTCTATACCGACCAGGCGACACCGCCTGCAGCGACCTATACCGACAGTGTGATACTGGATGTGCAGTTCTGATGCAGCTCTGACGGAGCCTGATGCCTGCCGCTGACACGGCCCCTGTAGGGCCGCGTCAGCCTTGGCTCAGCGCAAATCGCCCACCATTTTTGCCAGGGTCTCCAGCACCGCCCCGGCCAGGGCCTTCGAGCGTGCCCCCGACCAGCCGGTTACCGCATCGGGCGCGTCGTCATGGTCCTTGAATGGCATCTCCAGCGTTAGCGACAGGCAGTCATGTGCCATGCCCACGGCATTGCAGGCCAGCGTCGTATTCGCCTGGCCAGGCTCGTCGCGGGTATAGCCGTGCACGGTCTGAAAGTCGCGGGTCACGCTGCACAAGGTATTGCGAAACTGCGCTTCGAGTTTTTCCAGTCGCGGGGTGTAGCCTGGGTTGCCCTCGCACGCGGCGGTGAACACGTGCGGAATCTCTTCGTCACCATGCACGTCGATGAACGCGTCCACGCCGTACTGCTTCATCTGCGCCTGAGCAAAGAACACCTCTGGGCTCAGTTCGATGCTGGCGTCCTGCCAGGCGCGGTTGAGGTCCTTGCCCTTGAAGTTGGTACGCAGGTGGCCGAGGAAGGCGCCGTCGGGGTTCATGTTGGGGATCAGGTAAAGGTCAGCCTTGGCCAGCAATTGCTTAACCACTGCATCGTTGGCCTGCAGGCGGTCGATCACGCCTTCCATGAACCATTCGGCCATGTGCTCGCCTGGGTGTTGCTGGGCAATCAGCCACAGCTTGCGCTTGCCATCTGCACCGTCACCGGCACGCAGCAGCGGGATATCGCGGCCTTGGACACTGCGGCCGCTGGCCAGCAACTCGACCCCCGGCAGTTGCCGTGCACGTTCGATCAGCTGGTTGTGTCGGGCGCGAGAGAAGGGCTCGAAGTAGGCGAACCAGATATGTTCCTGTTCAGCCTTTACCTCGAACGACAGCGCCGTACCGTCGAACTGGCTGGGCACGCGGAACCAGCTCTGCTGGTCGTAGCTGGCCACCGCGTTGTAGCCGCTCCACGCGTTCTTGTACGAGGAGCCAGACGCGTTGTCGAGGCTGAAGCGATGCACCTGCCCCGGGGTGAGCCCGCTGACCTTGAAATGGAACCATTGGTAGTGGCCGCTGTGGGTGTCCGGGCGGATGGCCAGGTGTACCTGGGCCGGGTTGCTGGCATCCAGCACCTGGATGTTGCCGGAATCGAAGTCGCAGTCGATCTGCAGGGGGGACAGCGTCACGGTCATGTGCCGGGCTCCTTTGCGGGTATTGTTGTAAGGGTACTGTACACGGCTTGGCAGGGTTGTTGCGTCTGTTTGCATGACATGGCGGTATCGGAATGTGACGGGACAAGTTCGTGCGCGCTTTTGTCGGGCAGGCTGTGATCGAGCTGCCGCGGCCAGCGTTGGTCAGATAAGTATCTATATTTTTTGCATATTAGCTTAGCTCTAAAATCAATTTCATTTATCTGATTTTGCCCGTTACATTCAGCGTTCTCTTACCTGCAAGGAACTGCGGATGTCCATTCGATCTCGCCTGCTGCTGTTCGCAGCCGCTACGCTGCTGACCACCCAGGCTTTCGCCAGCGAACGCCTGACCCTGCGCATCGGCGACCAGAAAGGAAACATGCGTGCCCAGCTGGAGGCGGCCGATGCCTTGCGCGACTTGCCTTACGATATCCGTTGGGCCGAATTCCCCGCAGCCGCCCCCCTGGCCGAGGCACTGAACGCCGGGGCGATCGATGCCGGCATCATCGGTGACGCACCATTGCTGTTCGTGCTGGCCTCCGGGGCGCCGGTCAAGGCCATTGCCGTGGACAAGTCCGACCCCTACGGCACAGCGCTGCTGGTGCGCCCCGATGCAGCCTTGCAAAGCGCCGCCGAGCTCAAGGGCAAGCGCATCGCCACCGGCCGCGGCTCTATTGGCCATCACCTGGCGCTGAAGGCACTGGATCAGGTCGGCCTTAGCGAAAAAGACGTGGAGTTCCGCTTTCTCGGCCCGGTCGACGCCAAGATCGCCCTGGCCAACGGCTCGGTGGATGCCTGGTCAACCTGGGAGCCTTACACCGCTCTGGCCGAGCTGAGCGGCCAGGGCAGGGTGCTGGTCAACGGCCGTGGGCTGTCCAGCGGCAACAGTTTCCTGGCCGCTACCGACAAGGCGCTGGACGACCCGGCTCGGCACGCTGCACTGCAGGACTACCTGGCCCGCCTGGCGGGTGCCCAGGTGTGGGCCTACCAACACCTGGACAGCTACTCGAAAACCCTGGCGGCGATCATTGGTTTCCCGGAGGGCGCCGCGCGGCTGCAGTTTGAACGCCGTCAGTTGCACTGGCAGGTCATCGACGCCAAGACCATCAGTGAACAACAGGAAACCGCCGACTTCTACCACGCCCACGGCCTTATGAATCAGCGCCTGGACGTTGGCCCGACCTTCGCCACTGGCTTTACCGTGCCCGCCACTGACTCACTGGCCCAACATTGACCTGGAGACACCCCATGCTGCACCGCAAACGCCTGCGCCACCTGGCCCTGGGCCTGCTGCTCGGTGGCCTGCTGCCGTCGCTTGCCAGCGCCGAGCAGACCCTGCGCATCGGTTACCAGAAATCCTCCACCCTGCTGACCTTGCTCAAGGCACGCGGCACGCTGGAGCAGCGCCTGCAAGCCGAAGGCATTCGCGTCAGCTGGCACGAGTTCCCCAGTGGTTTGCCGTTGCTGGAGGCACTGAACCTGGGCAATGTCGACCTGTCGGCGGACGTGGCCGATACAGTGCCGGTGTTCACCCAGGCAGCCGGCGCCAAGCTCACCTATTTTGCCCGTGAGGCACCGTCCCCTTCGGCCCAGGCCATCCTGGTTCCGGCCGACTCGCCGCTCAGGACACTGGCCGATCTCAAGGGCAAGCGCGTGGCGGTGACCAAGGCGGCGGGTAGCCACTACCTGTTGATCCAGGCCCTGGCCAAGGCCGGCTTGAGTTTCAAGGACATCACCCCGGCGTACCTGATCCCTGCCGATGGCCGCGCGGCCTTCGAGAATGGCAAGGTTGATGCCTGGGTCACCTGGGACCCTTACGTGGCCAGTGCCCAGCGTCAGCAGAATGCACGCATTCTGGCCGATGGCAGCGAGCTGGCGAGTTACCAGCGTTACTATCTGGCCGGCAGCGACTACGCCACGGCGCACCCTGAAGTGCTTCAGCAGGTGTATCAGGCGCTGCGCGAGATCGGTACCTGGACCAAGGCCAACCCTGCAGCGGCGGCCCGGGTGCTGGGACCGTTGTGGGGCAACCTGGACAGCGCCACGGTGCAGCAGGCCAATGGCCGGCGCAGCTATGACGTGCAGCCGGTGCAACTGGACAACCTGGGTGAGCAGCAGCGTATTGCCGATGCCTTCTACCGTGAAGGGCTGCTGCCCAAACCGGTGGATGCGCGGGCGGTGACTGTGTTCGAGCCCCAGGCTGTTGACTGAGGATGGCTTTATAGCCTGCAGGCTATTTGAAGAACTGGCTCGGCGTAGTGCCGAACTGGCGCTTGAACATGCTGGCAAAGGCACTGGGGCTGTCATACCCCAGTGCGCCCGCCACATCGATGATCCGCTCGCCCAGGGCAATCCGTTCCAGCGCCTGCATCAGTCGCGCCTGTTGGCGCCACTGGCCGAAGGTCATGCCGGTTTCCTTGCGGAATAACCGTTGGATGGTCTTTTCGTCCACCCCCAGATACAGGCCCCAGTCGGCTACGGTGGCATTATCGTCGGGCCGTTCATGCAACGCCGAGCAGATCACCCGCAAGCGTTTGTCGCTGGGCTGCGACAGCTTCAGCGGCAAGGTGGGCAGTACGCAGATTTCGTCGAGGATCAGGCGCATCACCCGGGCTTCGCGCGAGTCCTCGGCAAACGGCGCGGTAAAGCCCACCGAGGCCTTGATCAGCTCACTGAGCAGCGGCGAAATGCTGATGGCCTTGCTCTGCAGGGGCAGGCCCGCCGCCGCGTCGGTGCGCACGAACACGCTGCGCATTTTCACATCACCGACACAGCGGATGGCGTGCACCTGGCCGCAAGGCATCCATACACCGCGGCTGGGCGGCACAGTCCAGCATTCGTTGCCGGACTCGACGATCATCAGGCCTTTGATGGCATAGATCAGTTGATGCTTGGCATGGTGATGGGGCTCGATGAACCAGTCGCTCGGGTAGTCCGTCGCGCGGCTACCCACTTCCCAGGTCCACCCATCGACCTCCACCAGCAATTCACGCTGCGGCTTTACCATCGTGTCCTCGTCTAGATGCAGCCTGGCAGCGCCACTTTAGCAGCAACGGCTGGGCCGGGCTTGTGAGCGGGTAGCCGGCAGCAGTGCGGTGGCCAGCCCCAGCAGCGGCAGGAAGGCGATGGCCTGGTACACCCACTCGATGCCATACCGGTCGGCCAGCTCGCCGAGGCCGGCGGCACCGATACCGCTGATGCCGAACATCAGCCCGAACATCACTCCCGAGACCATGCCGACCCGGCCTGGCACTGCCTCCTGGGCATACACCACCAGCGCTGCGAAAGCCGAGGACATCACCAGACCGATGGCCACTGCCAGTACCGCTGTCCAGGCCAGGTTGGCATGGGGCAGGGCGAGTGCGAAGGGCGCCACGCCGAGGAACGAGACCCAGATCACTGCCTTGCGCCCGATACGGTCACCCACCGGGCCGCCGGCAAAGGTGCCCAGCGCCACGGCTGCGAGGAACACGAACAGGTACAGCTGGCTGTGTTGCACGCTCAGGCCGAAATGCTCGATGAGGTAGAAGGTGAAGAAGTTGGTGAACGAAGCGATGTAGACGAACTTGGCGAACATCAGCACGGCGATCACCACCACCGCGCGCCACATGGCGTTGCGCGACAACCCGGGCGCCTGCTGGCTGGCGAAGGTCTTGAGCCGGGCCTGGCCGTGACGCACGCTCCAGCCGGTCACCCGCAGCAGCACCATTACCGCCAGCGCGGCTGCGAGCATGAACCAGGCAATGGCTGGCTGGCCGTGCGGAATGACGACGGCGGCGGTGAGCAGCGGGCCGAGGGCCGAGCCGGTATTGCCGCCGACCTGAAAGGCGGATTGCGCGGTGCCGAAGCGCCCGCCGGAGGCCATCCTGGCCACCCTCGAGGCTTCGGGGTGGAAGGTCGCCGAGCCCACGCCGACCACGGCGGCCGCCACCAGCAGCATTTCATAGCTGCCGGCAAAGGCGAGCAGGGCGATGCCCACCAGTGTCACCAACATGCCGGCCGGCAGCAGGTAGGGTTGTGGGTGCTTGTCGGTGAACATGCCGACCCAAGGTTGCAGCAGCGAGGCGGTCACCTGGTAGATCAAGGCGATCCAGCCGATCTGGGCGAAGCTCAGCGCGAAATCGCTTTTCAGCATCGGGTAGATCGACGGCAGTACGGCCTGGATCAAGTCGTTGAGCAAGTGGGCGAATGCGGCGGCACCGACGATACGGACCGCGAAGCCCTGAGGCTGGTCGGCAGGCGTGGCGGTGGCCATGGAGGCGGTAGAGGTTGTCATGGGCAAGGTTCTTCTGTGGCAAGGGAGCAAGGCATTGCCGCCGCAGGTTAGCCAGTGCCTGGGTTGCCTGTCTCACGCCGAACAGGCAGCCACTGCCGCGTTTCGGGCATCCGTGCGGCATCCGTGCCCGTAAGGCCTTTTTACCGTTCGTGCCTTGCCATCCAGCGCAGCAACGCAGCGATCGGTACGCTGCGGTGAGCCTCGTGCCGGTAGGGCTCACCCTCGGCGGTATAGCGTTCGCGATAGCGGCTGAGGACCAGATTGCGGCCATCGGCAGACACCCGGGCCTCCAGTTCGTGCAGCAACAGCGGTTGCCGGGCGGCACCCTCCAGGCGCCGGAACAGCAGCATGGCGGCGTGGGCATCATTCATGGCCGGGTACCTGCGGGCACTTGGCTTGCCACGTACCAGGTTCGCCTGCCTTGCCTTGCGCCACCAGGTTACTGCGCTGTTGCGCGGTGTAATCGCGCATTGCCAGGTAGTAATCGGGCCAGGTGTGCAGCAAGTCGGTCACCGGTAGCGCGGCAGCGCGGCCGTCCACGACGTGCCCGGCAGTGGCCACGGTAGTGAGTGTATCGACTGTATCGCTGTGATCGCCGAACGGGTCCACCGCCATGCTCAAGACCGTGCCGGTGGCGTCACGCAGATTGTGCGAGCCCAGCAGCGGCAGCTCGACGATGGGGCCATTGCCGATGCCCCAAACGCCGAAGGTCTGGCCGAAGTCCGAGCGGTGTTGGCTCAGCCCCATCTTGCCGGACACATCGACCAACCCCGCCACACCGAGCGTGGTGTTGAAGATGAAGCGGGTAAGGCTGGTCATTGCCCGTTCGCCATTGCCTTGCAGCAGGTCGTTGGCGAACACCTTGGGCTCCCCGAAGTTACTGGCAAAGTTGTGCACGCCCTGCTGGGCAAAATCTGGCAGCGCAGAGTAGCCCCGGGCGACAGGGGTCAGTAGGTAGTCATCGACCGTGCGATTGAAGGCAAACACCACACGGTTTGCGGGCTCCGCCGGGTCACTGACCTGATAGGCAACAGGGCCGCAGGCCATGCTGGCCGGGGCGCGCTGGCTGCAGCCTGCGGCCATGAGCAGCGACAATGCCAGCGCGGCAGAGCGCGCGGAGCGGGAGGTGGAGGATGAACGGGACATAGGTGCATTCCTGGCAAGAACTGGCGGCGATGCTGCCCGGTTTTTCTTGCCTGGGAATGTCTGGATTGTCTCTGCTCGGACACATTGTTACAGGGTTGAAATATATGACGGCCGCGTGGCGATGGCCGTAAAGTACCGCTTGGTTACTTTGTTTGCGGTGCTTTTTTGTGAGCCATTTGCTGATAGTCGACGATGATGTCGAGGTGCTCGACCTGTTACAGAAGTTTCTTCGCCAGCATGGCTACGAGGTAGATGTGGCCTGTGATGGCAATGCGCTCTGGCAGGCGCTTGAGCGGCGCGTGCCGGACCTGGTCATCCTCGATGTGATGTTGCCTGGTGACAGTGGCCTGGTGCTGTGCCAGCGGCTGCTGGCCGATTACAAGGTGGCGGTGATCATGCTGACCGCCATGGGTGAGCTGAGTGACCGGGTGGTGGGCCTGGAGCTGGGGGCGGACGACTACCTGACCAAACCGTTTGCCGCCCGTGAACTGCTGGCACGGGTGAGGGCAGTGCTGCGCAGGGCCGGCGAGGGGGCGGGAGGTGCAACCAGCCATGCCTCGGCCCTCGAATTTGCCGGCTGGCAACTGGATGTGGTGCGGCGCGAGCTGCGCTCGCCGGAAAACGTCATGATTCCCTTGTCCAACGGTGAATTCGAGCTGTTGCTGGTGTTTGCCGAACATCCGCGCCGGGTGCTCAGCCGCCAGCAGTTGCTGGACCTGGCCCGTGGCGAAGCCTACGACGCCTATGACCGCAGCGTTGACGTGCAAGTGAGCCGGTTGCGCCGCAAGCTTGAAACCGACAGCGGCAATGAGCCGTTGATCCGCACCCTGCGCAACGTCGGCTACCTGTTCACACCCGTGGTCGCCAGGCGATGAGCCTGTTCGCCCGGCTGCGCCAGGCTGTGCCGCAGCCAAGAATCACCATTGCCCGCTGGATTGCCCTGACCACCTTGACGGCGATGTTGTTCCTGCTGCTACTCAAGATGCTGTTCAGCCTGCTGCTGAGCGTGTGGGCGCAACCGCCACTGCTGGAGAGTGGCGTGATCGAGAAAGTAGCAGCGGTGACTCGCATCCTCGATGCCGCGCCCGCAGCGCAGCGCAGCAATATTGCCAGCGCGGCGGGCGACGGTTCTTACTCCGTGCGCTGGCTGCAACGCCATGACGAAGCGGGCGTCCCGGTGTTGGTCGATGCCGAGTTCCGCGAGGGCACGCCTATTCTGCGCGCCTTGCTCAAGCGGCCGGATGCCAGGGTTGAGGCATTCGAGCCTTCCGACATGCCGGAATACGCCCCTGAGCGTGGCTATGCCCTGATGGTCGAGTTGAGCGACAAGTCCTGGGTGCTGTTTCGCGCTACCAGCCGAAGTTGGGGCCTGGATGAACTGCCGCGCAACCTGATCATCCTCGGCTTGATGCTGGCGTCCAGTTTTGCCGTCGCGTTCTTGGCAACGCGCTTTCTGGCCAAACCCCTGGAGCGCTTTACCGAAGGGGCGCGCAGGTTTGGCAAGGACTTCAACGCCCCACCCATCCCGGTGGTCGGCCCGCACGACCTGCGCCAGGCCATTCTGGCGTTCAATGCCACCCAGGCGCAGCTCAGGCATTACCTCAACGACCGTACCCAGATGCTGGCGGCCATCTCTCACGACCTGCGTGCACCGCTGACGCGCATGCGTTTGCGTGCCGAGTTCATCGAGGATGCCCAACTGCAGGCCAAGTTGTTCAAGGACGTCGATGAAATGCAGGCAATGGTCGACGCCGCATTGGCGTTCTTCCGTGATGACGCTCGGCTGGAGCCCACCACGGCATTCGACCTAGGCGAACTGCTGTTGACCGTGGTGGATGATTTCAAGGATGCGGGCGTAGAAGTTGGCCTCAGCGGGCCACGCCGCTGTGTGTACACCGGCAGGCCGGTGGGTATCAAACGGGTGCTGGTCAACCTGATCGACAATGCCGCGAAGTACGGGTGCGAGCCAACGGTGATGTTGATGGTAACCGCCAGGCAGATAGAAATAACCGTGCAGGATCGCGGACCGGGCATCGCGCCCGAACTGCATGAGCAGGTATTCGCGCCGTTTTACCGGATCGAAGGCTCACGCAACCGCGACACTGGCGGTGTGGGGCTGGGCCTGCCCGCAGCACGGGCCATCGTGCTGGAGCAAGGCGGCAGCCTGACATTGAGCAACCGCCCCGATGGCGGTCTGCAAGCCAAGGTCACACTGCCGCTGGGGTGATCAGAGGCCCAGTTCGCTCAGCCCGGGGTGGTCATCCGGGCGCCGCCCCAATGGCCAGTGGAACTTGCGCTCGGCTTCGCTGATGGGGTGCTCGTTGATGCTCGAATGGCGGTTGCACATCAGGCCGTCGTCGGCAAACTCCCAGTTTTCGTTGCCATACGCGCGGAACCACTGGCCGCTATCGTCGTGGTACTCGTAGGCATAGCGCACGGCAATGCGGTTGCCGGTGAATGCCCACAGTTCCTTGATCAGGCGGTATTCCAGTTCATGGTTCCACTTGCGGGTCAGAAACGCCTGGACCTCGGCACGGCCACGGGGGAACTCGACGCGATTACGCCAGACCGTGTCGGGGGTGTAGGCGAGCGCGACCTTGGCTGGGTCGCGGCCATTCCAGCCATCTTCGGCAAGGCGAACCTTTTCGATGGCACTTTCCTGGGTGAAGGGGGGAACGGGGGGGCGGGGCATCAGGGTAACTCCCAAGGGTTGAAGGGGCACGTAGGAGCGTAGTGGTTCAACGCCGTGGCGAGAATGCCTGGGCTGGGGACTTCATAATTTCGCCAGGTGCAACGGTGATTTAGGTGCACAGTTCTTTCCCGAAGCCATTGCATTGGCGTGATGGTTTGGGCTTGGCTAGGGTCTTTGGATTGACCCATGAGGCGTTGAACATGAACAGGACGTCATTTGCAGCGGTAGGGCTGCTGATCATGAGTCTGGCTGCAAACGCCGAGGATGGCGAGCGTGAAGGAGATTACTGGTACGTGCAGACCAGCGCCTACACCAAGCACTGGAGCCATGACCCGGATCACAACAACCACCAGGAGCTGGTCGGCATCGAACGAGTCTATACGGACGGTTTGCTGTGGGGCGCGGCAACGTTCAAGAACTCGTTCTACCAGCGTTCGTACTATGCCTACCTGGGCAAGGTCTGGGAAAACGACCGTTATCCCGTGTACGTGAAGTTGAGCGGGGGGCTGATAGAAGGCTACAAGGGTGAGTACGACGACAAGATCCCGTTGAACCATTTTGGTATTGCGCCGGTGATCATTCCGTCGTTTGGCGTGCACTGGGGGCCGCTGGGGGCGGAATTCGTGGTGCTGGGGGCAGCGGCGGGGATGGTCAATGTGGGGGTGCGTTTTTGACTGGCCAGCCACTGCCAGCAACTGATCAGCGCAAAACCCACAGGGCGAGCACCCGCGCGGTGCTCGCCCCCGTGCTGTTGTCAGTCCCAGATCGGCGCCAGTCCGTCAGGGCTGACTTCGCGTCCATTACGCTCGAGGGTGGCGATTCGTGCCATGTCGTCGGCGTCCAGCTTCAGGTCGCGGGCTAGCAGGTTGCTGGCCAGGTTCTCACGCTTGGTCGACGATGGGATCACGGCGTAGCCCAGTTGCAGTGCCCAGGCGAGGGCTACTTGGGCGACGGTGGCTTTGTGCTTGGCGGCGATCTCGGCCAGGGCCGGGTCTTTCAGCACTTTGCCGTAGGCCAGGGTCATGTAAGAGGTCACGGTGATGCCCTGTTCCTTCAGGAACGCGGTCAGCTTTCTGTTCTGCAGGTATGGGCTGAGTTCGATCTGGTTGGTGGCGATTTCGCCTTTGCCGACTACTTCAATCGCCTGGCGGGTGAGTTCGATGTTGAAGTTGGAGACACCGATCTGGCGGGTCAGGCCTAGTTTCTTGGCGTCGGCCAAGGCCGTCATGTATTCGGTAAGTTCAACGCCGTTGCCCGGCGCTGGCCAGTGGATCAGCAGCAGGTCGACGTAGTCGGTGCGCAGTTTTTCCAGGCTTTCGCGCAGGCTGGGTATCAGCTTGTCGGCGGCATAGTTGTCGACCCAGATCTTGGTGGTGATGAACAGCTCGCTGCGCGGTACACCGCTTTCGGCGATAGCCTGGCCAACATCGGCTTCGTTCTTGTAGATCTGTGCGGTGTCGATGACGCGGTAGCCCAGCGCCAGTGCCGATTTGACCGAATCGATGACGGCTTGGCCGGTCAGGCGGAAGGTACCGAGGCCGAATGAAGGAACGCTCATGGGGTTACTCCTGGAAAGTTGGGGAAGTTCGTGTGATGGCCAGTGTGCAGGTTTGGCAGGCAGTGAATAAGCGGCCGCTGCGTCAAAGTCATTTGATCGGGAGGCACGAATCGCCCGTCAAGCTGTGTCTCCATTACATAAGTATGGCCTGAACAGGTCGATAACTTGGTCAGCTACCGCTTTTATCAAGCGGACACACTGCCGATGGCTACTTCTGTAATACCTGCTGACTCCATCGATGCGCTGATTGCCAGCCGACTGCCAGGTTGGCTCAAAGGTGCTTCAGCCGAACACCTGGCTTTATTGCGTGTGGCGTTGCTGCGTCAACAAAAAGCCCAGGACGCCCTCAACGCCCGGCTGCAAGCCATCAGCCCCCTGGAAACCTTTGCCGAGTCGTTGCTTGCAAGCGCGCTCGCGGAGCACTCGATCACGCAGCTAGACCTGCGCTTGGCCCAGGTCACCCTGGTGACCCGGCGACTGAACCCGCCGATAGCGCCCTCCTTGCCACTGTATTGGTCGCAAATTGTCAGCACCCAGGTGCTTCTTTCAGCGGCGCTGCATAACTTTCACGAAAATGAAACGCAGCCTGGCTGGTTCGCTACAGGGTCACAGTTGGTCGATGCGAGTGGGCAGGTGCTACCGCTGAGCGTGAAGGCATTCGTCGAGCTCTGCCGACGGCTCGATATCGGGCGGCAGTATCAAAACCACTTGAAATTGCACCTTGAAGGCGAGGTGATCACCGAAGTCATGGAGGAGGCGTCAAGCGCCAACCTGGACGCTGCGGCCATCCTCGCCAGGACCAAGGGTGAGATCGACGAGCAGACGTATCAACGTATTGCTCGCATTGTGAACGCAGCACCTTTGTCGCCCGCCGACAATACTGTGTTGAAGTGCCATACCTTGAGGCTGCTGGGCAAGCAGGTCATTGGTGCACTTGTGATCGAAGTGCGTCAGCACGCTGAACTACTAGGGGTTATCGCGTGGTTTCCCGAGGACCCCTATGCCCCGGTGAGCGGGTATGCAACCTGGGAGCTGCTGTACACGGCGCTTGGCGTACGTTTGCGCAGCGAAGCGTATCGCAAGTACTTCCAGCGTTTTATCGCAGAGCGTGATCGGGTCGCCTTCCATACGGCCCTGAACTTGCAGCTCACGCAAGACGATACAGGTTCACCGCTTGAGCTGGATGGCCGCTGCTTTGTGGTCGAGGGGGGCGTGTTCGTCGCACTGCGCAAAGCCCGTCTCCACAAAATACTGGATGACGCTCGGGTTTTGGCGGTGTCGACAGAGGATGAGGATATCGCCGACCGCCACGCACGCTTACAAGGTTATCTGAACTTGGGGCTTAGCATTGCAGGCCTGGCCGCGCTGTTCGTGCCGGTGTTGGGTCAGGCCTTGCTTGGGCTGACGGCAGTGCAATTGGCGGACGAGGTGTACGAAGGCTACCAGGATTGGCAACTGGGCGACCGCAACGCCGCATTGGGGCACCTGTTCAACGTGGCCGAGACGGTGGCGCTGGGGGCGGTGACGGCCGCCGGCACGGCGGCACTCGGCAAGCTGGCCCAGCGAGTGGCACGCGTAGATGCCATGGTGCCGGTGAGTTTGGAGGATGGCCAGTTACGCTTGTGCGATCCAGCGCTGTCGGCGTATCAGCATGATGGCGTCAATTTGATCGTTGGGCAGGCGGCCACTGAAAATGGCCGAACGCTGAGGCGCCTGCACGATGCTACCTATGAGGTAAGCGAACACAGCGATGGCACATTGCGTATTCATCACCCCACGCGGCCGGGGGCCTATGTACCAGCCCTTGAACACAATGGTGCCGGAGGATGGGTGCATGAGTTTGAGCAGCCGCAGTGCTGGCAGGACGCCGCTTACATGGTGCGCCGCCTTGCCAGCCGCACGGCCCAAGTGTCCGACGAGGCGGCGTCTGTTGCGCTACAGGTCACCGGTTTCGATGCAGATTGCCTGCGCCGTTTGTTACTGGAAAATGCGCCACCCCCGGCACGCTTGCTCGACGCCCTTGAACGTCAGCAATTGCACCATGATTACCCGGCATTACGGGGCGGTGCTTTCGAGGAATTGTTCAATGAGCGGCAGGTCAATCCGCAGGCAGCGGACCACCTATTGATGCGGAACTTCCCAAGCCTTTCCCACCGCTGCGCATGGGAAATCGTTGAAGGGGCAAATAGCGACGAACTGGAAAGCCTGACCAGCGCAGGGCGGGTACCGTTGGCTTTGGCGGAGCGGGCGCGCTGGGCGGTGCGCGACAGCCGGATAGACCGTGCCTGCGCAGGTTTGCGCCAGGCCTCTGCCGCAAATGACGACAGCGCAAGGCTCGCGCGGGGGCTGATCGATGCCATCGCACCCTGGCCGGCTGGGGTCGAGGTTGAACTGCCTACCGCTGACCAGGGTGGGTTATTGCAAGCGTTAATGCGGCAGCTGGACAGCCGCCAGCTACAACTGCTCGGCGGTAGCCAAATGACGGAAAGCGCGCTGGGCGAGCGGCTTGGGCGTGAAGCGCTTGCTGACCGTGAAGCGGCGGCCCGTTTGATTGGGCTGGCCCAGGTGGGGCAGGGTATACGCCCTCCTGTGCGTTTATACGATGGGCGTTTGGGCTATCCGCTCAGCGGCCACCTGTCGGGGACGCGCCAGGCACTAAAGCGCACGTTGAATCACGTGTACCCGCTGATGAGCAACGAACAATTGGAGGCGTATCTGCAAGACCTGGCTCAACGGGGGATTGACCCGTGGAACCATGTCAGCCAGCTGTTACGGGCCAAGTTTAGTCTCAAGCAGGCATTGCAAAGCTGGCGGAATGAAACGGGGCTGAACATTATTCGCCGGTTGCGTCGCATCAAGGTTGCCAGGCGCATTATGGCGAGTTGGCAGCGCATGAACCCTGGGGAGTTGACGGGTGATTATCACCTGACGATCGCGGGTGACAGAGTGGGTGACTTGCCGTCCTTGCCCGAGAACGTGGCTTTTGACCATATCACGCACCTGACCCTACGTGATATGCGGATGGCGGCCCTTGACGCGGGTTTCCTTGCTCGCTTTAGCAAGGTGCGTAACCTGGATTTGCGTGGCAACCAGCTTACACGCCTTCCTGCAGGTATCGAGCAACTGGCCGAATTGAGGAACCTACGCCTTGGTGGCAATCGGATCGTTCTTTCCAGCGACGATAATCTTCGCTTGAGCCAGCTTGTGGGGCTGCGCCGTCTGGAGCTCAACGGCAACCCTGTGGGCCTGCTGCCACCCTTGACATCATTCCCCTTGCTGCGCCGTTTGTCCTTGCGCAACACAGGGCTGGGCAACTTGCCAGCTGAATTGGCCAGGCACGGAAATCTGGAGTTGCTGGACATGCGTGGCAACCAGATCCAGACGTTGCCTGAAGCGCTGTCCATGTTGCCGCTACGTTTGCTAGGGGGGCTGGAGCTGCACGACAATCCACTCTCGGATGAAACCCTCCAACGCTTGCAATTGGCCAGGGCCGCAGCGGGGGCATCTGAGCGTAGGCAAGCGACTCACCTATCGATTGACGCCAGCGACGCAACCCCATGGTTGTCAGGGTTTACTGCGGCACAACGCGAAGTTCGATTGGCGCGTTGGAACCTGTTGCGCCAAGAGGACGGGGCGAGTGATCTGTTCCAATTTATCGCTGATTTGCAGGATTTGCGTGAATACCACGCACGCCCCCGTGACCTTCAAGCGCGCGTGTGGCATATCCTCGAAGCGTGCGAGCAGCACGCCGAAGTGCGTGCCAGCCTTTTCGAGCAAGCTAGCCGGCCGCGCAGTTGCAGTGACGAGTTGCTGCTGACGCTGAGCGAGCTGGAGGTTGGCGCGATGGCCTCCAGGGCTGCATCGGCCAGTAGTGGTTTGCAAAGGGAGCGGGCGCTGGTGATGCTGGGGCGTTCGTTGTCTCGTCTGGACAAGGTAAACGCGATAGCGGCACGGCATATCGCCCACTATTACTCGGACGATCCCGTCGAAGTTTACCTGGCCTATCGTGTCAAACTGGCTGAAAGCCTCGACCTCCCGGCGCAGCCTGAACATATGGCGTACGAGAGTGTAAGCGGGGTTAGCCATAAAGACCTGGAGTCGGCCCGCAGCGAGGTACTGCGGGAGGAGACGCCACAATCCTTGGCTCAAGCGCTTGCCGATCGATCCTTTTGGCAAGATTACTTAAGCAGTCACCAATCGGCGCGTTTCAGCCGCATGAACGAGCCGTTCCAGCAGCGGCTGGATACATTGCTCGAGCAATCGGAAGCGCTAAGCGATCATGACTACCTCATGCAAACCGAGCAGATCAGTGCAGAGCGTGAGGCAGCGCAACGCCAGCTTTTTCTTGAGTTGAGCCGCGAGGCCATTGAGCGCCAGGGCCTATGAACGAAACAGCCCGCTGAAAGGCGGGCTGTTCGCTGGGGCTGGACGATCAGCGGCGGCGGAACAGCGGCAGCGGCTCGTCAGTGGCGGCCTGGTAGGTCACCGAGAAGTCTTTCAGGCTTTGCAGCGCGTCTTCCGGGTCCTTGTCGGCACGGATGGCGAACGCATCGAAGCCGCAACGGGCCATGAAGAACAGCTGGTCACGCAGCACATCGCCGATGGCGCGCAGCTCGCCCTTGAACTTGTAGCGGTCGCGCAGCAGGCGCGCATTGGAGTAGCTGCGCCCGTCGGTGAATGCCGGGAAGTTCAGGGCGATGACCTGGAAGTGCTGCACGTCTTCGCCGATCTCTTCCGCTTCCTGGTCGCTGTCCAGCCACACACCCAGCCCGCCATCGCGGGCCTTGAGCACGTGGGCATGGTCGCGCCACATCTGCAGCGGGACGATGTAGTCGTCGCAGTTGGTCAGCTCGTCAAAGGACGTTTCCTTGGGCAGCAGGTGCCAGGTTTCGTCGACGATCTGGTTGTTCTTAATGATTCGCTGCATAGACGCGTTCCTTGAAGGGGTCGATGCCAATACGCTGGTAGGTGTCGATGAAACGCTCTTCCTCGGTACGTTGTTCGACGTACACGGCGATCAGCTTCTCGATCACATCGGCCATGGCATCCTGGGCGAAGGACGGGCCGAGGATCTTGCCCAGGCTCGCGCCACGCGCGGCATTGCCGCCCAGCGACACCTGGTAGAACTCCTCACCCTTCTTGTCCACACCGAGGATGCCGATGTGGCCCACGTGGTGGTGGCCGCAGGCGTTCATGCAGCCGGAGATGTTCAGGTCGATTTCGCCGATGTCGAACAAGTAGTCCAGGTCGTCGAAGCGGCGCTGGATGGATTCGGCGATCGGGATCGACTTGGCGTTGGCCAGCGAGCAGTAGTCACCGCCTGGGCAGCAGATGATGTCGGTCAGCAGGCCGATGTTCGGGGTAGCGAAGCCGCCCTCGCGCAGCTCCAGCCACAGCGCGTGCAACTGGCGCTGCTCGACGTCGGCGAGGATGATGTTCTGCTCGTGCGAGGTACGCAGGAAGCCGAAGCTGTAGCGCTCGGCCAGGTCGGCCACGGCGTCCAGCTGCTTGTCGGTCAGGTCGCCAGGGGCAACGCCGGTGGGCTTGAGCGACAGGGTCACGGCCACATAGCCAGGGCGCTTGTGGGCGCGGGTGTTGCGCGAGCGCCAGCGGGCGAAACCTGGGTATTCGGCGTCCTGGGCGGCGTAGTCGACATTGTCGAGGGCCAGGTACTGCGGGTCGACGAAATGGCGCGACACACGCTGCACTTCATCTTCGGTCAAGGTGGTGCTGCCGCCACGCAGGTGGACCATTTCGGCCTCGACCTTTTCGGCGAACACTTCCGGCGTAAGGGCCTTGACCAGGATCTTGATCCGCGCCTTGTACTTGTTGTCACGGCGCCCGTAACGGTTGTACACGCGCAGGATGGCGTCCAGGTAGCTGATCAGGTCCTGCCACGGCAGGAACTCGTTGATGAACGAGCCCACCACTGGGGTACGGCCCAGGCCACCGCCGACCAGCACACGGAAGCCCAGCTCGCCGGCAGCGTTGCGCACAGGCTCCAGGCCGATGTCGTGCACTTCGATGGCGGCGCGGTCTTCCTGCGAGCCGTTGATGGCGATCTTGAACTTGCGCGGCAGGTAGGCGAATTCCGGGTGGAAGGTGGTCCACTGGCGGACGATTTCGCACCATGGGCGCGGGTCGATGATTTCGTCTGCGGCCACACCGGCGAACTGGTCGGTGGTGGTGTTACGCAGGCAGTTGCCGCTGGTCTGGATCGCGTGCATCTGCACGGTGGCCAGCTCGGCGAGGATGTCCGGGATGTCTTCCAGCGCCGGCCAGTTGTACTGCACGTTCTGGCGGGTGGAAATGTGGGCATAGCCCTTGTCGTAGTCGCGAGCGATCTTGGCCAGGGTGCGGACCTGGGTGGCGTTCAGCTGGCCGTACGGCACGGCGACACGCAGCATCGGCGCGAAACGTTGGATATAAAGGCCGTTCTGCAGGCGCAGAGGGCGGAATTCTTCTTCGCTCAGCTCACCGGCCAGGTAGCGGCGGGTCTGATCACGGAACTGCTTGACGCGGTCCTCGATGATCCGCTGATCGTACTCGTCGTATACGTACATAAAAGTCCTGTCTCAGGCATGCAGCTATTCGCGCGCACGGCCGCGCACTCCGGTACGGAGCCGGGGAACGATATCAGGTTGCAGTTATGCGCTAAAGTGATGTTTTTGCATATGAAAAGAACCAAATGGACTATGTGAGACTGACTGCCATTTGTGCGCTGAGCGTAGCCAGGCGTTTATAATCCGGCGTTTGCTTCGCAGAGATGTGACCCCATGCTCAAGGCCCTGTGCCAAAGCTTGTGTCTTGCCCTGCCACTGGCGGCAAGTGCGCAGCCGGCTTCGGTGGTGTTCCTCAACCCTGGGCTGTCCACCGAGACGTTCTGGACCAGCTATACCCGCTTCATGCAGGCCGCCGCGGATGAGCTGGGCATGACCCTGCGGGTGGAGTACAGCGAGCGCCGCGCCGACCTGGCGCTGAGCCAGGCCCGGGCAATTCTGGGTGGGGCGCAGCGGCCGGACTACCTGGTGCTGGTCAACGAGCAGTACGTGGCACCGGAAATCCTGCGCCTGTCACGTGGCACGGGTGTGAAGCTGCTGCTGGTCAACAATGGCCTGACCGCCAGCCAGGTCCGCAGCATCGAGGCCCAGCCCGACAAGTACGCCGAGCCTCTGGGGACCTTGATGAGTAACGACGAGCAGGCGGGCTTCCAAATGCTGCACCAGATGGTCGCACAGTTGCCTCGCGACAGCTTTCCGGTGGACCTGGTGGCCTTTGCCGGGGTCAAGACCACCCCGGCCTCGCAGTTGCGTGAGGAGGGCATGCGCCGTGCGCTGGCCGACTTCCCCCAGGTGCGCCTGCGTCAGGTGGTGTACGGCGGTTGGAACCGCCAGCGCGCCTATGAACAGGCCCAGCAGTTGCTGGAGCGCTACCCGGCCACCCGGCTGGTGTGGTCGGCCAATGACGAGATGGCCTTTGGTGCCATGCAGGCGTTCGAGGAAGCTGGACACACACCGGGGCGCGACGTGCTGTTCGGCGCCGTCAACAGTTCGCCCGAGGCCTTGCGGGCGCGTATCGATGGGCGCCTGAGCGTGCTGATGGGTGGGCATTTCACCCTGGGCGGTTGGGCGATGGTTATGCTGCACGATGACGCCCAAGGGCTGGCGTTGAACCGCGACGGGCTGCGCGAGCACAGTGCCCCGGTATTGCAGGCGATCGATCAGGCCAAAGCCAAGCGCTGGCTGAAACTGCTGGAACGGGACGATTACGGCGTCGATTTCCAGCGGTACAGCGCTGAAGGGCGGCCGCCGGGCTACCGCTACCCATTTCTTACGTCACCGGTCGAATATTGAAAGACCCTGCTTGAGTGAAGGGCATTGCTCGTCTTAACTGCTGGTGGTGAAGTGCATTCCCATAACCACTACAAGAGGCAATGCAATGGGAAACTCAACCAAGGTCCGCAAAGCTGACAGCAGCGTCGATGCCTGGGCGATCCTCTGCCTGATCGTTTTGGTGGTGGTCACTGCCGTGTATTGGGTCAGCCACCAGTAGACTTGTCTTCTAGACCGTGATGCAGCAAGCGCGCCTGCGGGGACGGAATCCCCGCAGGCGTTTTCACTTCTAACGGGCGGTAAGGTGCAGGGCCAGTTGCACCAGGCCGATCAATACCGCGATGAACACCAGGGTGAACAACGTCCCCAGCGCAATGAAATGGCTGGCCTTGCCGTGGGTGAAGTCGCGGGCGCGGTTCTTGCCGCTTTGCACGCCAAAGGCAGCGGCGAGGATGCTGTGCAGCATCTGCCAGAAGGTCGGGGGTTTGCCCTGGCTGGAATCGTCCATGTTGGCTCCTGGGAGATCAGAGGCAATCAGGGACAGTGTAGGCAATGAAAAAGGAACTGCCTGGACTGGCCTCTTCGCGGGCAAGCCCGCTCCTACAAGTACTGCACACGTTTCAAAAACGGTGCGGCCCCTGTGGGAGCGGGCTTGCCCGCGAAGAGGCCAGCGCGGCCTTAGCTGTCGTACCCGAGGTTTGGCGCCAACCAGCGCTCGCTGACGCTCACATCCTGGCCTTTGCGCGCGCTGTAGCGCTCGATCTGGTCCTTGTCGACCTTGCCCACGGCAAAATACTGCGCCTGTGGGTGGGCGAAGTACCAGCCGCTGACCGCCGCCGCGGGGAACATCGCGAAGTGTTCGGTGAGGAACACGCCGCTTGGCCCGGTTTCACCAATGGCAGTGCCATCGAGCAAGCGGAACAAGGTCTCCTTCTCGGTGTGGTCCGGGCAGGCCGGGTAGCCCGGGGCAGGCCGGATACCGCTGTACTGTTCCTTGATCAGCGCCTCGTTGTCCAGGTGCTCGTCGCGGGCATAACCCCAGTGCTCTTTACGCACCTGCTCGTGCAGCCACTCGGCACAGGCTTCGGCCAGGCGGTCGGCCAGGGCCTTGACCATGATCGAGCTGTAGTCGTCGCCCTTGTCCTGGTAGGCCTTGGCCACTTCCTCGGCACCGATGCCGGCGGTGGTGATGAAGCCACCCACATAGTCGGTGACGCCGCTGGCTTTTGGCGCGACGAAGTCGGCCAGCGACCAGTTGGGCTTGCCGTCCGGCTTGATGGTCTGCTGGCGCAGGTGGTGCAGGGTGGCCAGCGTCTGGCCGTCCTCGCCGTACACTTCGATGTCGTCATCGGCCACCTGGTTGGCCGGCCAGAAGCCGAACACCGCGCGGGCGCTGATCAGCTTCTCGTCGATCAGCTTGTCGAGCATCTCGCGGGCATCCTGGTAAAGCGCGGTGGCCGCCTCGCCGACCACTTCGTCGGTGAGGATACGCGGGAACTTGCCGGCCAAGTCCCAGGAAATGAAGAACGGGGTCCAGTCGATGTATTCAGCCAGGGTGCGCAAGTCGATGTTTTCCAGCACCTTGACGCCGGTGAAGGTGGGCTCTACCGGCTGGTAGCCGGCCCAGTCGTACTGCGGTTTGGCGGCGATGGCCTGGGTGTAGCTGAGGCGTTCGGTGCGGGCGCTGCGGTTGGCGGTGCGCTCGCGCACGTCCACGTATTCCAGGCGGGTTTTTTCGACGAAGCCCGGCTTGAGCTCTTTGGACAGCAGTTGGGTCGCCACGCCGACCGCGCGCGAGGCGTCGGTGACGTAGATGACCGCATCGTTGCTGTACTTGGGCTCGATCTTCACCGCAGTGTGCGCCTTGGAGGTGGTGGCGCCGCCAATCATCAGCGGTAGCTCGAAGCCCTGGCGCTGCATTTCGCGGGCGACATGGACCATTTCGTCCAGCGACGGGGTGATCAGGCCAGACAAACCGATGATGTCGCACTTCTCGTCGCGAGCGGTTTGCAGAATCTTCTCGGCCGGCACCATCACGCCAAGGTCGACGATGTCGTAGCCGTTGCAGCCCAGCACCACGCCGACGATGTTCTTGCCGATGTCGTGCACGTCGCCTTTGACCGTGGCCATCAGAATCTTGCCCTTGGCTTCGGGCTTGTCGCCTTTTTCGGCCTCGATGAACGGGATCAGGTGCGCCACCGCCTGCTTCATCACGCGAGCTGACTTGACCACTTGGGGCAGGAACATCTTGCCTGCGCCGAACAGGTCGCCGACCACGTTCATGCCGCTCATCAGCGGGCCTTCGATGACCTCGATCGGGCGTGCGCATTGCTGGCGGCACTCCTCGGTGTCCTCGACGATGTGCGCGGTGATGCCCTTGACCAAGGCATGCTCCAGGCGTTTGTCGACCGGCAGCGAACGCCAGGCTTCGTTCTCGACTTCCTTGGTGGCGCCGCCGCCTTTGTAGTCGTCGGCGATGGCCAGCAGTGCATCGGTGCCTTCCGGCGTGCGGTTAAGCACCACGTCCTCGACTTTTTCGCGCAGCTCGGCCGGGATCTCGTCGTAGATCTCCAATTGGCCGGCGTTGACGATACCCATGGTCAGGCCGTTGCGGATGGCGTGGAACAAGAACACCGAGTGAATCGCCTCGCGCACCGGGTTGTTGCCGCGGAACGAGAACGACACGTTGGACACCCCGCCCGAGCTCAGCGCATGAGGCAGGTGGTCACGGATGTAGGCACAGGCCTCGATGAAGTCGACGGCATAGTTGTTGTGCTCTTCGATACCGGTGGCGACGGCGAAGATGTTCGGGTCGAAGATGATGTCTTCCGGCGGGAAGCCCACTTCGTTGACCAGGATGTCGTAGCTGCGCTTGCAGATTTCCTTCTTGCGCGCAGCGGTGTCGGCCTGGCCGACCTCGTCGAATGCCATCACCACCACGGCAGCGCCGTAGCGCTTGCACAAGCGGGCGTGGTGCTTGAACTGCTCGACACCTTCCTTCATGGAAATGGAGTTGACGATGCCCTTGCCCTGGATGCACTTGAGGCCCGCTTCGATCACGTCCCACTTGGAGGAGTCGATCATGATCGGTACGCGCGAGATATCCGGCTCGCCAGCGATCATGTTGAGGAAGCGGACCATGGCGGCCTGGGAATCGAGCATCCCTTCGTCCATGTTGATGTCGATCACCTGGGCGCCGGCTTCGACCTGCTGCAGGGCGACTTCCAGGGCTTCGGTGTAGTTCTCTTCTCGGATCAGCCGGGCGAACTTGGCGGAGCCAGTGATGTTGGTGCGCTCGCCCACGTTGACGAACAACGACTGGCGGTCGATGGTGAACGGTTCCAGGCCCGACAGGCGGCAGGCCTTGGCGATTTCCGGGATCTCGCGCGGCTTGTACTTGGCCACGGCTTCGGCGATGGCCTGGATGTGCCCCGGGGTGGTGCCGCAGCAACCGCCGATGATGTTGAGGAAGCCGCTGGCGGCGAATTCTTCGACGACTTCGGCCATCTCGGCCGGGGTTTCGTCGTATTCACCAAAGGCGTTGGGCAGGCCGGCGTTGGGGTGGGCGGATACATGGGTATCGGCTTTGGTCGACAGTTCTTCCAGGTACGGGCGCAGGTCCTTGGCGCCGAGGGCGCAGTTCAGGCCCACGGAAATCGGCTTGGCGTGGCGCACCGAGTTCCAGAACGCTTCGGTGGTCTGGCCCGAAAGGGTACGGCCGGAGGCGTCGGTGATGGTGCCGGAGATCATGATCGGCAGTTCGACGTTGTCGTCTTCGAACACTTGCTGCACGGCGAAGATCGCCGCCTTGGCGTTGAGGGTGTCGAAGATGGTTTCGATCAGGATCAGGTCGGCGCCGCCCTCGATCAGGCCACGGGTGGCCTCGATGTAGTTTTCTACCAGTTCGTCGAAGGTGACGTTGCGGTAGCCGGGGTCGTTGACGTCCGGGGAAATCGAGCAGGTACGGCTGGTGGGGCCAAGCACGCCGGCGACGAAGCGCGGCTTGTTGGGCGTCTCCAGGGTCTTGGCATCGGCCACCTGGCGCGCGATGCGCGCACCTTCTACGTTCAGCTCGTAAACCAGCGACTCCATGCCGTAGTCGGCCTGGGAAATCTGCGTGGCGTTGAAGGTGTTGGTTTCGAGAATATCGGCGCCGGCATCCAGGTAGGCTTTCTCGATGGCGGCGATCACGTCCGGGCGGCTGAGCAGCAGCAGGTCGTTGTTACCTTTGACATCGCTTGGCCAATCGGCGAAACGCGTGCCACGATAGTCGTGTTCCTCGAGACGGTAGCTTTGGATCATAGTACCCATGCCGCCGTCGAGGATCAGGATGCGCTCTTTGAGGGCGTTCTGGAGTGCTTGGAGACGAGCGCTGCGGTCGGACATAGGAACTACCTGGTCGGGCAAATATCAGAAGGTGCGGAATCATAACAAACCTGCGCGGTTTTTAGGCGCATCGCCCATTTGCATGAAAAGTGCTCATGTTGGGCGGGTGTCGGTAACGCAGAGCACCCAAGGACGACCAGGCAACAAATCGTGATGGCTTTCAAGAACCAGGACTTTCCGCACATGGTGCATCGTATCCTTGCCGGCGCCTTCGCCCTGCTCATCAGCGGCGCGGTGTTCGGGCAAGCCCCCCAGTCGAGCCCGGCTATTTCCTACACCCGGGACATTCAACCGATCTTCACCGAGAAGTGCGTGGCCTGCCACGCCTGCAACGACGCCGCTTGCCAGCTGAAGCTGGAAAGCCCCGAAGGCGCGGTGCGCGGGGCCAGCAAGGTGCCGGTGTACCAAGGCGAGCGCAGCAAGGCGGTACCCCCCACCCGGCTGTTCTATGACGCCCACAGCGAAGAGCAATGGCGCAAGAAGGGCTTCTACTCGGTGCTCGACAACCAGGGCAGCCAGGCCGCGCTGATGGCGCGCATGCTGGAGCTGGGCCACAAGACCCCGCTCACGCCCAACGCCAAGCTGCCCGAGGAGATCGTCCTGGGCCTGAGCCGCAACAACATGTGCCCGTTGCCCCATGAGTTCGACGCCTATGCCGGCGCCCACCCCAAGGAGGGCATGCCGCTGGCGGTAACCGGGCTGACCGACAAGGAATACGACACCATGCGTCGATGGCTGGCGGCCGGTGCGCCGGTGGAGTACCAGCCGATCCAGCCGAGCGCTGCCGAAGCCAGGCAGATCAGCGATTGGGAAGAACTGCTCAACCGCCCCGGTTCCACCGAGGCGCTGGTTGGCCGCTGGCTATACGAGCACCTGTTCCTGGCGCACATCTATTTCGTTGGCGGCGAGCAGGGCCACTTCTTCCAGTGGGTGCGCTCGCGCACGCCAAGTGGCAAGCCCGTCGACATCATTGCGACCCGTCGCCCCAACGACCCGCCGGGCACCGACTTCTACTACCGGCTGATCCCGGTACAGGGCGTGATCGTGCACAAAACGCACATCACCTACCCGATGGGGCCGCAGAAGCTCAAGCGGGTGAAGCAGTTGTTCTACGCCGGTGACTGGCATGCCGCCGCGTTGCCAGGCTACGGCCCGCGCCACCGGGCCAACCCGTTCGAAACCTTCGAGGCGATCCCGGCGGTGGCGCGCTACCAGTTCATGCTGGATAACGCCGAATACTTCGTGCGCACCTTCATCCGTGGCCCGGTGTGCCGCGGGCAGATTGCCACCGACGTGATCCGCGACAATTTCTGGGCGTTGTTCCAAGAGCCGGCCTTCGATCGCTACATCACCGATGCCAAGTACCGGGGCGAGGCTACGCCATTGCTGGCCATGCCGGGGCAGATCGATGATGTGGGCAGTGTGCTGAGCCTGTGGCACGCCTACCGCGACAAGCGCAACGAGTACGAGAAACTGCGCCGTGAAGCCTATGCCGACATGCCAGCACCCGGTTGGTCGACCTTGTGGGCCGGTAACGACAACGCGTTGCTGAGCATCTTCCGCCACTTCGACAGCGCCTCGGTGACCAAGGGCCTGATCGGTGATGTGCCGCTGACCGTGTGGCTGTTCGACTACCCGTTGTTCGAGCGCACTTATTATCAGTTGGCGGTCAACTTCGATGTGTACGGCAACGTTTCTCACCAGTTGCAGACACGCCTGTACTTCGACCTGATCCGCAACGGCGCCGAGGTCAACTTCCTGCGCCTGATGCCTGCCGACCAGCGCAAGGCGATCCTCGGCGACTGGTACCAGAACAGCGGCAAGGTGAAGATGTGGATGGATTACGAGGACATCGACACCGATACCCCGAGCGGTATCAAGCTTGACGCGCACAACCCCAAGCGTGACTTTGGCCTGAAGCTGCTGCAGCGCACCGGCAGCCTGAATGCCGCGCCGGACCCGATCAACCGCTGCCAGGGTGCGTTCTGCTCGCGGGCGCAGGTGAGCGAGGAGTTCCGCAATGCCGAGCAGTCGCTCAGCCGCCTGGTGTCGCGCCCGGCTGCCGGGCTGAAGGTGATCAACCAGTTGCCCGAGGCGACCATGTTGCGCATCGAAGGGCAGGGCG
The DNA here is from genome assembly GCF_001320565.1 of Pseudomonas sp. NBRC 111132. Classification (NCBI taxonomy): domain Bacteria; kingdom Pseudomonadati; phylum Pseudomonadota; class Gammaproteobacteria; order Pseudomonadales; family Pseudomonadaceae; genus Pseudomonas; species Pseudomonas sp. NBRC 111132. The sequence continues at coordinate 39,151 of NZ_BCBI01000003.1, read as the reverse complement.
GGCAGCGCCAGGTTTACAGCCTGCTGCGCAACCGCGCGCATAGCAATGTGGCGTTCCTGTTGGGCGAGGCGTACCGCTACCAGCCAGGGCTGGACACGCTGACCCTGTACCCTGGGGTGCTCAGCAGCTACCCGAACTTCATCTTCAATATCCCGACCAAGGATGTGCCGGAGTTCGTCGAGGATATGGAATATGCCAAAGATGATGCGGCGAAGTTCGAGCGCATTGTCATGCGCTGGGGCGTGCGCCGCAGTCACCCCGAGTTCTGGCGCTATTTCCATGACTTGAACAGCTTCATCAAGGAGACCGAACCGGTCGAAGCCGGGGTACTGGACATGAACCGCTATGAGAACCTCTGATCGGGTCAGCTGATCTTTCCGAATACCCTGCGGTCGGAATCGGTGGGTGGTCCGGGGCTGCTATGCAGCCCGAAGGCCTCAATGCACCGGCAATCGCAGGGTATTTCATGCTGTATTCGCTTCAGGCACTGCGGGCGTTCGCCGCCTGGGTGGTGGTCTGCCACCATTTCATGCAGATCTTCTTCGACTTCCATGCCACAGGTCCCATCGGCCAACTGCTCACCGACCGTGGCGCCATAGGCGTCGACATCTTCTTCGTCATCAGCGGGCTGGTCATCTACCTGTCGACCCGCGACAAATCCATCGAGCCGCGCCAGTTCCTGCTCAATCGGGTTATGCGTATCGTCCCTGCCTACTGGTTCTACACAGCACTGATGGCCATGTTGCTGCTGGCCTTCAGCCAATGGATGCCACATCAGGAATTCGCCTGGCATCACCTGTTCCTGTCGCTGCTGTTCATCCCGGCGGAAAACCCCGGGGGTTATGGCCTGTACCCGACCCTGAACGTGGGCTGGACGCTGAACTTCGAGATGTTCTTCTACCTGCTGTTCGGCCTGGCGTTCCTGGTGCGGCAACGGCACCACCTGCTGCTGGTGAGCGCTGCACTGTTGCTGGTCAGCGAGGTGCTGGGCCGTGTGGGTGTGCTCAGCCATTTCTACAACAACGACATCATCTACGAGTTCCTGCTCGGCATTGGCCTGGGTGTGCTTCATCGCCGTGGCCTGATTCGCCAAGGGCGGTGGCTGCCGCTGGTGGTGCTGGGGGTGGCAGGCCTGGCCATCTATCACTTGGATGCGTCACAGCGGTTGCTGCACTGGGGCCTGCCAAGCGCGATGATCGTGCTGGCTTTCATTGCCTTGGAGCCCGTGTTCCAGGGCAACCGGTTGCTCAAGGCGCTGGGCGACTGTTCGTACTCGGTGTACCTGGTTCATGTACTGGTGCTGTACGCCGGCTGGTTCGCCAGCCAGCGCCTGCATTTGAACCCGTACCTGGTGTTCGCCCTGTGCGTGCCGTCCATTGGACTAATGTCGTGGTTCAGCTACCAGTGGCTGGAGCGCGGCCTGTACCGGCGCATGCAGGCCTGGCTGGCGGCGCCACGGGAGCGGGCGCCTGAATATGCGCTTTCCCGAGTCAAATACTAGGACTTTGTTCGAAGGCTGGGTTGGCGTACACTTGGCGGCAAGTCTGTGAGGAACCTACATGAGCGCTATAACCATTACCGACGCCGCCCATGACTACCTGGCCGATCTGCTTTCCAAGCAGAATACGCCTGGCATCGGCATTCGCATTTTCATCACCCAGCCGGGCACCCAGTACGCAGAGACGTGCATTGCCTACTGCAAGCCGGGCGAAGAGAAGCCTGACGACACCGCCGTGGGTCTGAAGAGCTTCACTGCTTACCTGGACGCAGTCAGCGTGCCATTCCTGGAAGACGCGCTGGTCGACTACGCCACCGATCGCATGGGTGGTCAGCTGACCATCAAGGCGCCGAACGCCAAGGTGCCGATGGTCAACGAAGACAGCCCGATCAACGAGCGCATCAACTATTACCTGCAGACCGAGATCAACCCCGGCCTGGCCAGCCATGGCGGCCAGGTGAGCCTGGTGGACGTGGTTGACGACGGCATTGCCGTGCTGCAATTCGGTGGTGGCTGCCAGGGCTGTGGCCAGGCCGACGTCACCCTGAAAGAAGGCATCGAACGCACCTTGCTCGAGCGTATTCCGGAGCTCAAAGGCGTACGTGACGTGACTGACCACACGCAGAAAGAGAACGCCTACTACTAAGGCTTACGCGCCTGCGGGGCGGCTCTCTTAGCAACAAAGTGTTACGGTTTCAACCCCTGCGACAACAGGCCGCAGCCCGTATTCAAAGGGCTGCGGGCCATCAGCGCCTTGGTCGGGTAGAACCCCTCTGGGTGTCATGCCAGAATGCCCCGGTTTTTCGACCGGCCCGTCCCGAGGGCCGGCACCTTCCCTGTAAAGGATGGTTTCATGAATGATCTTTTGACCCGGCGTGCGGTTGTCGCCGGCATGGGCGTTCTCGGGCTTGGTCTGCTCGCAGGCTGCAGCCCGGCCCGGGGGCTCGAGTTCAAGTACGGCAAGAACATGAGCAACGAAATCCTTGGGCGCAAGTTCAGCCTCAAAGACCCGCAAGGTAACGTGCGCACCCTGTCGAGCTTCTACGGCAGCATGCCGATGGTGTTCTTCGGCTTCACCCAGTGCCCGGCTGTCTGCCCGACCACGCTGGCGCGTGCGGCACAAATCCGCAAGTTGCTGCGCGGCCGTGATCGCGACCTGTTCCAGGTGGTGTTCATCACCCTGGACCCTGAGCGCGACACCCCCGAGGTGCTCGATGCCTATGTCAAGGCCTTCGACCCTACGTTCACCGCGCTGACCGGCACCCCCGAAGAAATCGCCGCGGTGGCCAAGGAATTCAAGGTGTTTTACGAAAAGGTCCCGGCCGGGGACACCTACACCATCTCTCATTCGTCCACCAGCTACGTCTACGATACACGTGGCACCCTGCGCCTGAGCCTGGGCCATTCCCTGAACGCCAAGGAATGCGCCGAAGACCTGGTTACCCTGATGGAGATCTGCTGAATGTCGATGCAACCGATCAAACGCGGCCTGGCTGCCCTGGCACTGATGGGCCTGGCCTTGCCGGCACTGGCCCAGACCACCGTGAGCGATGCCTGGGTCCGCGCCAGCGTGCCGCACCAGCAGTCCACCGGTGCTTTCATGACCCTGACCGCCAGCAGCGACAGCAAGCTGGTGAGCGTGGCATCGCCCGTGGCCAAGACCGTGCAGGTGCACGAGATGACCATGAACGGCGACGTGATGGGCATGCGTGAGGTCAAGGCCGTCGAACTGCCGGCCGGCAAGGCAGTGACCCTGGACCCGAATGGCCTGCATGTGATGCTGATGGGCCTGAACAATCAGGTGAAGGAAGGCGAAAAAGTACCGCTGACCCTGACCATCGAAGATGCCAAGGGTGGCAAGGAAACCCTGGACGTACAGGCTGAGGTGCGTGCGCTCAACGCCGAGGCGGGCGGTGGGCATGATCACATGCACATGAAGCACTGACAGATCAAAGGGCCGCGTTCAGCGGCCCTTTTTTTTAGCTGCGCCTTTCAGCTACGAAAGCGTGGCAGCGGCCTGTCGAGGGTCAGCGAGGTCAAGGTCTTGCGGACCTGGGCTTCGTCGGCCTCCAGGGCCTTGAGACTGGCGCGGATCTTGCCGGCAGCGGGCACATCGCCCTGCCGGTCGATCCAGTCGGCAATCTCCTTGCAGGCACTGCTCAGGCAGGCTTGGCGCTGGTTCATCAGTGACAGCAGGGTGGTGAGATCTCTTTCAGACATGGCAGGATCCTCCATTCAGCCTTGTCAGTGTAGCAGCGGCTGGCCGGCTTGCCTGAGGCTGGATGTCGCAGCTCAGCCTGGCAGGCAAGCGCTGCGATAGGCCCCGGGTGTCACCCCGTATGCCTGCTTGAATTGCCGGCTCAAATGGCTCTGGTCGGCAAACCCCAGGTCGAACGCCACCTGCGAAGCAGCAAAGCCGCACTTCAACATTTCCCGCGCGCGGGCCAGGCGCCGCTGCTTCAGCCAGGCGTGCGGCGGCAGGCCGGTGGCCTGGCGAAACACCCGGGCGAAATGGAACGGCGACAGGTTGACCGCCGCCGCCAGCGCTTCGAGCGAGGGTGGGTCGGCCAGTTGGCTTTCCAGCAGTTCGCGGGCGCGGGCCACGGCCAGTGGCTCGTGGCCGGGGGCAGAGGGTTCAGCGCATTGCCCGTGTCGTTGCACCAAGGCCAGCACCGCCTGACGCCAGGCGGTCTGCTGTTGCAGGGCACTGGCGCCAGTTTCGGACAGCTGATGCAGCTGGCTGAAGGCGATTGCCAGGGCCGGGTCATGGATCACGCTGTCCTTGAAGCTCGGCATGCCATGGCGGCCCAGCTCCAATTCGTCGAGCACGCCCGTGACCCGCGCGTGCTCGGGGTAGAAGCCGCGGTAGCGCCACCCCGCTTCGTGGGCTGTGGCGCCGGTATGCAGCTCGTCGGGGTTGATCAGCACCATGCTGCCGACCGGCGCCAAGTGCTCGCTGCCACGGTGCCAGAAACGCTGGGCGCCGGACTCGATCACGGTGAACACATAGCCTTCGTGCACATGCGGGGCAAAGCGCTGCTGGAAATAGCGCGCGTGCAGCATTTCGACGTCGCCCAGGGCCGGCGCCTGCCAGAGGTGTGTCTGCTCGCGCAGGGGCGTGTTCATGCCAGCCAGCTGCGCAGGAGGAAGAAGATCAACATGCTCACCAGCATGCTGAGCAATACGCTGCGGGTCAATAACACCAGGGCGATGGCCACCAGTGAGCCCAGCAGGTAGGGGTTGGTCAGGCTCAGGTTGAGCTGGTGCTCGGGCATGAAAATGATCGGGCCGCAAATGGCGGTGAGCATACCCGGCACGGCAAAACCGAGGAACTGCCGGGCATTGGAGCTCAGGCGCAAGGGCAGGCGCGGCTCCAGGAATGCATAGCGGTTGAGGAACACGATGGCGCCCATGGCGAAAATCAGGATCCAGGTCATGCGCGGGCTCCGGTGAATTTCTGACAGATGAACCCGGCGCTCATGCCCAGCAGGCCTGCGGCGACCAGGGCGGTTTCCCAATGCCAGTAGCTGAACAGCACCGAGCAGAACAGCGACACGGCGACGCACACCACCGTGGCCAGGTTGCGCACCAGCGGTGCGATCAGGGCGACGAAGGTGGCGACGATGGAGAAATCCAGGCCGAACTGGTCCAGGTGGGGAATGCTCTGGCCCAGCAGGATGCCGGCCAGGGTGAACAGGTTCCAGGCGATGTAGAAGGTCAGGCCCACTCCAAGGGCATACCAGCGGTTGAACTGCTGCTGGTCGTACTGGCTGGTCAGGGCGAAGAACTCGTCGGTCAGCAGAAAGCCCAGGCCCAAGCGCCAGCGCAGCGGCTGGCTGGACAGTACCGGGCGCATCGACAGGCCATACAGCAGGTGCTGAGAGGTCAGCAGCAGGGTGGTGAGCAGGATCGACGCCAGGTTCGCGCCGCCCTTGAGCATGCCGATAGCCACCAGTTGCGCGGCACCAGCGAAGACGATGGCCGACAGCCCTTGCCCCTGCCAGGCGCTGAGGTTGGCCTCGATGGCCATGGAACCGGCCAGCAGGCCCCAGGGGGCGACAGCCAGGGACAACGGGAGAATGGCGATGGCGCCGTGGAGAAAAGCTTGGCGAGCGATGTGGGGCATGATGGCTGCAATGCTGTACTTGGCAGGCCAGCATGCCAGACGGAGCAGGGGATGGCTTGAACGATCTTGCTGGTCGACGCGGCTCCTACAAGGATCGCGGCCGGCCGAGGGCTATGGGTGGCTGGTCAGGTGCTGTTGCGCCGTCACGCAGCCGTTGATGTCCACGGCCTTCTGCAACAGGCTCAGGCGGTGCTGTGGGTCGAGGTCGCCAAGCAGGCGGTACACCTCGGCCTGGTAGTCGCGCTGGCGCCCCCACAGCATTTCCAGGCCTTGTGGCCGGCTGCGGTTGCAGGCCAGGCGGGTGGCCGGTTGCGGGTAGTAGGGGGCGTACACGGTGGCCATGTTGGGGATGGCCTCCAGTGCTGCGCGGTATTCGTTACTGGCGTTGTAGGGCCGGCACCAGGTGGCGATGGCTGGCGCGGGTGCGGCAAAACCCTGCTGGAGGCTGGCCTCGAGCAACGGGCAGGCGGCATCTGCAATTTGCGCGGCGGGCAGGTAGGTCATGTAGTACAGCGCCAGGCGGTACTGCGCGACCGGGTGGCCCAGCTCCACCGACTTTTTCAGCAGGGCGACCGCTGTCGGCAAGGTGTGGGCCATGGCCTGGCCCTGGCGGCTAAGCTCGGGGTCGTCGCCCACGGCGGTCCGCAGCGTGCTGGCACCGTCATCCTGGTTGTCGGCTTGCTCCAGCAGGGGTAAGGCCTGGCGGTAGAGCAGGTCGGCATGAGGGTCGATGTGCACTTCCAGCGCGTGCCCAGCCAGCGGTAACAGCGCGATCAACAGCGGGGGCAAGCGACGCATGCGGCTCACAGGCGAACCCCAGGGGCGGCCAGACAAGGATGGACGGCTTCGATGTTCATGGCGGTCAAGCGTACGCCTCAGGCAAATCGGAACGACGGCATATTCTAGCCACCCAAGGGGGCTGGCCGGAAGACCACTCGGCATCTGTCAGACGAGCTTGATTGGCGTAACCTTGCGCTGGGCGTGTTTTTCCTGGGCCAAGCCAAGCTTGGCGGTGATTACCTTGGCCAGTGCGTTGTTGCCCAGATCGTTCAGGTGCAGGCGATCGATGAACAGGTCTGCGCCGAACACGGGCGAGCTGTTGAGCATGCAGTTCATGTCGTAGCAGGGCACCGGGTCGGCCTGGCTCTTGATGCGGCGGAAAAACGCCGAGTGCAGTTGGCTGTCGAAGGCGCCTTCCAGCAGCCGGTCGAAGTTTGCCGGTTGTTGCTGCAGCGCGGCCAGCATGGCCTGCTCGCCAGCGGGCAGGGTATCCCGGCACCAGGGGAGTAACGGTTGCAGGATGAAAGTGAGGGTGGCGTGGCTGTCTGCCAGCAGCCGGTCCCATTGGCGCAAGGTACGGCCAATGTTGTCGGCGGCACGGGCCAGGCGCTTTTCCGGGGGCGACAGCGGCCAGCTGACCGGGGCTGCGACCGCAGGCGTGGCCAAGGCCTGGCCAATGCGCCGCCACAGCGACTGCCGACGCAACGGTGCGGTGGCCTGCATGCCTTCGCTGAAACTGTTGAGAAAGGCCTGGTAGGCCTTGGCGTGTTGTGGATCGTTGGGGCTGGCGAGAACTTCGCACAGGGCTTCGTGGGCCAGGCTGTTGAGGCCGCTGAGCACCACCACGTGGCCGAGCTGGCCAAGGCGGTGCTGGTGGGTCAGGAACATCAGCAGCTCCTGGCTGGCATTGAGCCCGCAGCCAGCCAGGCTCAGCCAGACTTCGCCGGTGAGCATCGACAGGTGCGAAGCCACCGTGTGTTCGTCGGAACTGGCGCCAATGCCCAGCGCCGTGGAGCCACCGACCAGCAGGTTGATGCGCGAAGCACCGCCGCGCTCGGCCGGCGAAAAGCGCTTGCCGGCGCAATGGCTGTAGCGCAGGCCGAGTGCGTCGGTGTTGATGGTGCCGGAGCGGTAGCCGGTTTCGTGCACATGCACGGTGTGTGGGGCACGCCGACTGCCCAGCAGCAGAAAACGCTGGTAGTCCTGCTGCAACGGCGAAGGAGACGGGCTCGTGTCAGTCGCGGTCATGCTCTCTCCTCCGGTTGTTCGGGTGCTGCGTTTCACGTTCAGGCCGCCAGCTCCTTGAGGTTGTACAGCAGGCCACCGGCGGCGATCAGCAGCAGGGCGACGCCCGAGGCCAGGCTGATGACGCGGTTGCTGCGCTGCGAGGCGATCTTGCCGATGGCGAAGATGTACAGGCTGAGCACGGCGAAATCGATGGCCACCCACAGCAATGACAGCACCACCATGCTCTTGCCGAACGACTCGGTGATCTGGATGAACTGGGGGAAGAAAGCGATGAAGAAAATGATGTCCTTGGGGTTGGAGATACCCACCATGAAACCTTGTAGCAGCCCGCCACGCCCGGCCTTTGGGGCCTCGCTCGCCGCCTCCTGGGTTGGTGCCTGCAGGGCGTCCCTCAGCGTGCCCACGGCGATGTAGCCAATGAACAGGCAGCCCAGCAGGCTCATGGTACTGAGCCATGCCTTGTCGATGGCGGCGCTGGTGAGGATGATCCAGGCGGCGGCGCCGATCAGCACCAGTGACGCCCAGTTGGTGCCGACAGCGGTGAACATGGCCTTGCGTGAGCCGGAAGCAGCGGCCGTGTTGACGATCAGTGCCACCACCGGCCCGGGGGTGGCGATAAGGAGCAGGACGGTGAGGGCATAAGTGGCGGTGAGTGCGGTATTCACGGTCAGTTCTCGATCAGTATGTCGGGTGTCGCCAGGTGTGCGGCATGGGCGTGGAACGGGCAGCGCGCTGGATTGAGCGAGCCTGCCTCCTGCAGTTGATACTGCTTCCACTCGTAGTTGTCGGCGTCGCCGAAAGCGCCAAGGGTGTCGGGGACGACGCCGTCGTTGTAATGGTGCACGCGCTCACGAATGCGCTCGCGGATTCGCTTGCCACTCTCGGTATTGGCGTTGGCCACTTCGTCGAAGTTCGCCCGTGGGTTGATGACGAACGTGACGTGCTGGCCGAGGTTGCGGCTTTTCATTTGCTGATGGCCGGGGAAGTTCATGTTGATGAACAGCGGCATGCCGGCATAGCAGAACGACCAGCCCGAATCGTCAGGGTCGGTCGGAATGCCCTGTGGCCAAGGGTGTGGGTCGCGTGCATGCACCCCGCGCAGCACCTTCCAGGCCAACGCTTGCTGCTCGGCGAGGTTGCTGCCGGCTGGCGTTTCGAGAAACACCACCAAAGGGCTGCCGATGCGCTGCTTGGCGGTGATTTGTGCGACGGTGCGCACATAGTCGGCCAGGCCCTGCGCGATGTCATCGGCGAGTTGCTCGGCGCGGGCGAACAGAATGTGACAGGTTTCGCCGTTTACCGCCTTGCGGCCGAACAAGCAGGGGAATTCGGGGTTGGCGAGAACACTGCGAAAGTGTTCTATGGTTTTGTACGTCCAGTGTTGCATGTTAGGACCATGTTCCGCGGCTAGCTCTAGCGCATCCAGGCGATAGCAATTTCCATATCCCGTAAACATGATTTCCCCAGGCGTTGATTTAAGTGAACGTTCCAGTCACATGCAGGCAGGATCTTGGTTATGTTTGTTATTTACCTGCATTTTCCGAGACGCTTCTGACGTTGTAAAACGCGTGGAACTATGACCTACTATTAGTCTCACTCATGCTCGGGACGTCGCCATGTCGGAACGGATTCAGGCCTTGCACGCGCTGCGTGCCTTCGAGGTGGCCTCTCGCTATGGCTCCTTCACCCGTGCAGCTGAAGAGCTGGCCCTGACCCAGGGTGCGGTCAGCCACCACATCAAGACGCTCGAAGCCATGTTCGGCTGTGACCTGTTCGAACGTCGCGGCCCTAAACTGAGCCTGACCGAGCACGGCCGCCTGCTGGCGCAAGAGCTGAAAGTGGGTTTCAAGATCATCGAAAATGCCTGCGCGTTGCTGCGCCAGGACCGCTATGGCTTGCGCCTCAAGGCCCCATCCACGCTCACCGTGCGCTGGCTGCTGCGGGCGCTGGATGCGTTCAAGAAAATCGAGGACAACTGCAGTGTGCAGCTATCCAGCGTGTGGATGGACATCGACAGCGTGGACTTCTATTCCGAGCCCTACGACTGCGCCATTCTTCTGGCCAATGGGCGCTTTCCCGCCGATATCGAGAGCTTCAAGCTGTTCGATGAATGGCTGATTCCGGTATGCCACCCCAATTACATGGCGCAGGCACAACCGCAACTGTCCGACCTGACCCGATGCGAGTTCCTCCACCCGTCCCCCGACCGCCGTGACTGGCGGCGTTGGTTGGCGCGCATGGATGCGCTGGACATCAGCATTGACCAGGGGCAGGTGTTCGATACCCTCGACCAGGGCATTTCGGCCGCTCAGCAGGGCCTGGGCATTTCAGTGGTCGACCTGGTGCTGGCCAGTGCCGACCTGGCGGCCGGGCGCTTGGTCACACCATTCAAGCATGCGGTGGCCACGGGCGACGGTTATTACATGACCTGGCTCAAGGCCAGCCCAAAAGCGCGGCAGATGCACAAGCTGCGCGACTTCCTGCTCGGCCAAGTAGCGCCGCTGGCCTACAAGGACATCAACTACCTGTACGGTTGAACACCCGCTCGAGGATGAAATCGATGAACACCCGCAGCTTCGGCGGCATATGCCGCCCGGACGGCCACAGCAGGTAGAAGCTGCCGCGCTGTTCCATGAAATCGTCGAGTACGCTGACCAGCGAACCGTTGCCCAGTTCACGGCCTACGGTGAAGTCCGGCAGGCAGGTGATGCCGCGGTGGTTCACGGCAAAGCAGACGCGTGTCTCGACATGGTTGCAAACCATCGAAATGGGAATGTCGTAGGCGTGCTCGGGGTGCTCCTGGCGCAGCGGCCAGGTTTCCAGTTTGCCGTTGCTGGGGAAGCGGTAGTGCAGGCAGGTGTGCGTGGCCAGCTCGCGTGGGTGCAGGGGTGTGCCGCGTTCGCGCAGGTAGTCGGGCGAGGCCACCAGGCGGTGCTGGAAGTGCCCCAGGAACTTGGCATTGAGCCGTGAATCCACCGGCTGCCCGCCGCGCATGACCACATCGAAGCCTTCGCCGACGATATCCACCATACGGTCGGAGAAGTCCAGGTCCAGTTCCACTTGCGGGTACAGCGCCATGAACTCGGCCAGTGCCGGCATCACCAGCCCGGTCACCTGCGGCATGCTCACCCGCAGGCGCCCGCGCGGGGTTTCGCTGGCTTGCGACAGTTCCTGCTCGGTCGCCTCGATTTCGGCGAGGATGCGCCGGCTGCGGTCAAGGAACAACGTGCCCTCGGCGGTGAGGGTGATGCTGCGTGTGCTGCGGTGGAACAGGCGTACGCCCAAGCGGTTTTCCAGGCGCGCCACGCGCTTGCCGACTGCCGAGGCACTGATCCCCAGTGACTGGCCCGCGGCGACAAAGCTGCGGGTTTCGGCCACTCGATTGAAGACCACGAAGCCGCTGAGGCTGTCCATGCTGCATACCTGATTGCGGACATTGGTGTCCTGGGTGAGTGGCATTGTAACCGTCTTTTTCCGTAATGCGTGGGTCTTGCAGACTGTTCCTCTCGTTTTCCTACGCAAGGCAAAAGCACATGTCCCAAACACCTTCCGCATCGTTGCTGGCAACCAGTAACGAACGCTTGCCGCTCAGCGGGCTGCTGGCGCTGGCCATGACCGGCTTCATCGCCATCCTCAGCGAAACCCTGCCGGCTGGCCTGCTCGACCAGATCGCCGAGGGTATGCACATCAGCCAGGCCATGGCCGGGCAATGGGTGACGGCCTATGCCCTGGGCTCGTTGCTGACCGCCATTCCACTGGTGACCTTGACCCAAGGCTGGTATCGGCGCCGGGCGTTGTTGCTGGCGATCGTCGGTTTCGTACTGTTCAACGGGCTGACGGCCGTGTCGAATTCCAACAGCCTGACCTTGGTGCTGCGCTTTTTTACCGGCGCTGCAGCCGGGCTGGCTTGGGGTTTGATCGCCGGTCACGCGCGGCGCATGGTGCCGGTGGCACAGCAGGGGCGGGCCATGGCTTTGGCCATGCTCGGCCAGCCGATTGCCCTGTCGCTTGGCTTGCCGATTGCCACCTGGCTAGGTGCGGGGCTGGGCTGGCGCGCGACGTTCGTGGTGGTCACGCTGGTGGCGTTGCTGTTGGTGGTGTGGGTATTGCGGTCGGTGCCGGACTACCCTGGGCACACCGCCGGCAAGCGTCCAGCGGCCATGCAGGTGCTGCGCACACCGGGGGTGATGCTCGTGCTGCTGGTGATCCTCAGCTGGATCCTTGGCCATAACATTCTCTACACCTATATCGTGCCACTACTGGCGGCGGCTGGCATGGTGACGGAAATTGGCCCAGTGTTGATGGTGTTTGGCCTGTCGGCCCTGGCCGGGATTGGCCTGGTGGGGTTGCTGGTCGACCGGCATCTGCGCACGCTGGTGCTATTGAGCCTGGCGGGTTTTGCCCTGGCTACGTTGGCTTTGGGGCAGGCGTCGTCGTGGCTGATGTACCTGAGCATCGCTTTGTGGGGCGTGACCTACGGCGGTGCGCCGACTCTGTTGCAGACCGCTTGCGCCGATGCGGCGGGCGAAGGCGGGGATGTGGCGCAGTCGATGCTGGTGACGGTGTGGAACAGCGCCATTGCCCTGGGCGGGATCATTGGCGGCTTGCTGTTGAGCGGCCCAGGAGTGGAAGGGTTTGGCGCGGTGGTACTGGGCCTGATCGCGCTGGCCTGGCTGTTGAGCTGGGCCGGGCGGCGCAGCGGGTTTGTGCCAGGAAGGCGCTAAAACACTCACCCCAGGCACGACAAAGGTAGAATCATCTCATCTACAGATGATTCAGAGGTCGACGCAGTGGAGTTGCAGCAGGGCTTTGTCCTGACCCGGCATTGGCATGACACGCCCGAAGGCACTTGCGTGGAGTTCTGGCTGGCCACCGATCAGGGGCCGCGGCAGCTGCGCCTGGCGCCCCAGGAGTCGGTGGCGTTCATCCCCCAGGCGCAGGCTGAGCATGCCCGTGTTCTGCTGTCCAAGGAGCCTGGCGTTCAGCTCAAGCCGCTGCGGCTGAAGGGCTTCGACCAGCGCCCGGTGCTTGGCCTGTATTGCCGCCAACACCGGCAACTGATGCAGCTGGAGCAACGCCTGCGCAGCGCGGGTATCGAGGTGTACGAGGCCGATATCCGCCCGCCCGAGCGCTATCTGATGGAGCGCTTCATCACCGCCCCTGTGCAGTTCACCGGTCAGCCGAATGCCCAGGGTGTTTATTGCGACGCCCAGCTCAAGCCTTTGCCCGGCTATCGCCCACCGCTGCGTCTGGTGTCGCTGGATATCGAGACCAGCGAACGGGGAGAGTTGTACAGCATTGCCCTGGAAGGGTGTGGCCAGCGTCAGGTGTACATGCTTGGCCCGGCCAACGGCGACGCTGATGGCGTCGACTTCGCTCTGCACTATTGCGATGACCGTGCCGCGTTGCTCGACTGCCTCAACCAATGGATGGCCACGCACGATCCGGATGCGATCATCGGCTGGAACCTGATCCAGTTCGACCTGCGCCTTTTGCATGAACACGCCAAACTGTTGCAGGTACCGCTGGCATTAGGCCGCAACGGTGCCCCCATGACCTTGCGCAGCCACGCCGGGGGCGGCCATGTATTCGCCGACGCACCGGGGCGGCTGTTGATCGATGGCATCGAAGCACTGCGCTCGGCGACCTGGAGCTTTCCGTCGTTCAGCCTGGAAAGTGTTGCGCAGACCCTGCTCGGAGAAGGCAAGGCCATCGACACGCCGTACCAGCGCATGGATGAAATCAACCGCCGTTTCGCCGAAGACAAACCGGCACTGGCACGCTACAACCTCAAGGACTGCGAGCTGGTCACCCGCATCTTCGCCCATACCCGCCTGCTCGAGTTCCTGCTGGAGCGTGCTTCGGTCACCGGGCTGGCGGTAGACCGCAGCGGTGGTTCGGTGGCCGCTTTCTGTCACCTGTACATCCCGCAGATGCACCGTTTGGGCTTTGTCGCCCCCAACCTCGGCAGCCGCCCCGATGAAGCCAGCCCCGGTGGCTTTGTCATGGATTCGCGTCCAGGCCTGTACGACTCGGTGCTGGTGCTGGACTACAAGAGCCTCTACCCGTCGATCATCCGTACTTTTCTGATCGACCCGGTTGGGCTGGTCGAGGGCCTGCGCTTGCCCGACGAAGAGCATTCGGTGGAGGGCTTTCGCGGTGGGCGTTTCTCGCGCAGCCAGCATTGCCTGCCGGCCATTGTCGAGCGTGTCTGGCAGGGCCGGGAAGCGGCCAAGCGTGAGGGCAATGCGCCGCTGTCGCAGGCACTGAAGATCATCATGAATGCCTTTTATGGGGTGTTGGGGTCGAGCGGTTGCCGTTTCTTCGACCCGCGCCTGGCCTCGTCGATCACCATGCGCGGTCACCAGATCATGCGCCAGACTCGCACGCTGATCGAGGCCAGGGGTTATGAGGTCATCTATGGTGACACCGACTCCACCTTCGTCTGGCTCAAAGGTGCCCATGACGAAGCAGCCGCGGCGCAGATCGGCCGCGAACTGGTGGCTCAGGTCAACCAGTGGTGGCGTGAGCACCTGCGCCAGCAGATGAACCTGCAAAGCGCGCTGGAGCTGCAGTTCGAGGTGCATTATCGGCGGTTTCTGATGCCTACCATTCGTGGCGCCGATGAGGGTAGCAAGAAGCGTTATGCCGGCTTGGTGCAGCGTGCCGACGGCAGCGAGGATGTGGTCTACAAGGGCCTGGAGTCGGTGCGCACCGACTGGTCGCCACTGGCGCAGCAGTTTCAGCAGGCGCTGTATGGGCGAATCTTTCGCGGCCAGCCGTACCGCGACTATGTGCGCCTTTACGTGCAGCAGACCCTGGCGGGCGAACTGGACGACCTGCTGGTGTATCGCAAGCGCCTGCGCCGGCCGCTGGCTGACTACCAGCGCAACGTGCCACCTCATGTGCGTGCCGCACGCCAGGCCGATGAGTACAACAGCCGCCTCGGCCGCCCCCGTCAGTACCAGCGCGGTGGCTGGATCAGTTACGTCATTACCACCGCCGGCCCCGAGCCGATGGAGAACCTGCAATCGCCGATCGACTACGAACACTACCTCAGCCGGCAGTTGCAGCCGGTGGCCGATGCCATCCTGCCGTTCGTTGGCGATGACTTCGCCACCTTGACCGGTCGCCAGTTACAACTGTTCTGACCGCAGGCGTTAGTTATCTAGCGCCCGACGTAAAGCATGCTGCTTAGCCTTGCCTCTTTTCATGAAGAGGCCTCAGGCAATGGACACTACTCCGCTATCAAGCGCACAGGCAGCCATCGATGCTTTCCAGGACGGCATCATCGGCAAGCGCCTGCCACTCTGGTTGCGTCAGGCACCCGCCGAGCAACTGCCAGAGATCAGCATGGCATTGGCAAATAGCCTGCGCTGTCGTGAGCAAGTGAATGCGCTGCTGCGGGGCATCGAAAGCATCGACAGTTTCGTTGCAGCGGGCCTGGAAAAGGCCCTTGGCGAGCGTTACGGGATTGTTCGTAACGCGCGCGCGCTCAGGTTTCTGGAGGGCCGTCGGGAACCTGTGATCAACAGTCAGCCGGTTGGCGCGCACCTTACCGAAGTGGTCTACGAAGAAAAGCCGCTGCTCGAGGTGGTCCTGCGCAACTTCACTGCCGAGCAGGCCCAGGCGGGTGGCCAGCCGCGTGGTAATCGCCTACTGGTTTCGCGTCAGGGCAGGGGTGCACCGCCCACCAGCATCGAACTTGCCACGCTGTGCCGTGAGCTGGATTTGGGGGCGTGTTATCAACGTCACCTGGATTCCATTCTGAAGCCCGCGGGTGATGCCAGGCGCGTGGAGTCTCAGCTTGGGGATACCAGCCGCTACGCCATGCTGGTGGACGCCTATAAAGCCAGGCAGGAGGGAAAGCTGGATGACAGCGAGCTCAAACTGATGGTGACTGTGTGCGCGGATGGCAAGCTGCTGCGTCTGGCGGGGGACCGTGTTGAAGCCAGGCAACTGAAGCTGCTGGGTTGCCTTATCGAGCAGGTGATCGTGTTCGAGGTAATTGACCAGGGCGTTCTTTTCAATACCACGCGCCGGGTATTGCTCTATGTGCCTGGGGATCCGGTGTCACCTTGGAGCGTATTCGACAGCATCGACAAATTGAACCGGGAACTGGGTCGCCGCTTTCGAGACAAGGCCTATCAGCGTTTCTTCAGCCGCTTCGTGCTGCGCCGTGACAGCCAGGCGTTTTTCGCTCAGGTCATGGCGCTATTCGATGATCTGGCGGTTTGGGCATTCCGTGATCTCGAGCCGCGTTTGCACCCTTACCCGCAACCGTTGTTCAACAGCCTGGCACAGGCACGTATACGCCAGATCAAGGAAGATGCAGCGATGATCGCGGTACCTGTGGCACGGCTTGATCGTGAGGTTCAGCGCCAGCATGACGAGCGCCTGGAGGCCGAGGGGTGGGCACTGCTCAACCTGGCCAGCTTCTTTGTGCCGGGCCTTGGCGTGGCGCTGCTTGCCGTGACGGCTTGGGAGCTGCTGGGCGAGGTCTACCATGGCTTCGAGGCATGGCAGGAAGGGGATCGCCAAGCGGCACTCGATCATTTGACCCATGTCGCCACTGACCTTGTCGTGCTTGCGACCACGGTTGCGGGGGTTGCCGTGGCACGACGGATTTGGGCGCGCTCCGCGTGCGTTGATGCCATGTTGCCGGCTCGGCTGGAGGACGGCACTGTCAAACTCTGGCAACTCGATTTGACGCCGTTTCAAAGCCAGGCCCCCGTTGCGGCCACCGGCCAGGACGCATTGGGCATTCGGCGCCTGGATGGGCAGGCCTGGATCGAAATGGACGGGTATGACTACCGCGTGACGGCGCCGGCTGGCGACGGTCAGTGGCAACTGTGCCCCGTCGACGGCCACGGGCCGATGCTACGTCACAATGGTGCTGGCGCTTGGCGATTGTGGAGCGAGCAACCGAGTCAGTGGGCCGATAGATACCGCATGTTCCGGCGCTTTGGCGGGGCATTCAGCAGGCTGGGTGACGAAGAGATCGACCAGGTCCTGCTGCTTCATGACCTTGATGGTGACGATGTGCGTAGCTTGCATGTACATGCCCAGGCGCCAAGCCCAGGCATGCTTGACAGTGTGCTGCGGGTCAAGCTCGATCAGCGCATTCGCAGCATGATTGGTTGTCTGCGCAGTGGCATGCCGGTAGAGGATGTAACCGTGCTTGAACATGCGCGGCGGTTGCCAGGTGCGGATGGCCTGCCAGATCAGGCACTGGCTGAGTTGGCATGGACGCAGCGCCGAACACTATTGCATCACCTGTACGAAGCGCTGCAGCCTACCGACAGCCCTGGCAGCGCAGCCCTACGCCGGGTTTTTCCAGGGTTGCACGTGCGCGCTGCACAAGCGTTGGTAAAAGCCGCCAATGGTGTCGAGCGCAAGCGTCTGCTCTCTAGCGGCAGGGTTGCGCTGGGGCTGGCCGAAGCGGCCAGGGGCAGCCTGTCGGCTATGCGTCAGGTCCGGGTACTTGAAGCGCTGTACCTGGATACGCCACAGAATGCAGACCTGGCTCGGGTGGCCCTGGGCCTCTTGCGGTACCTGCCTGGAAGCGAACAAGGTGTGCGCTGGCGCTTGTACGAAGGTTACCTGGATGGGCCGAAGCTGGCGCAAACCGAACAGGGGCAGCGGGCGTTCGATCTGGTGCACTTGAATGGCAGTTTCCAGTTGCTTGATGACCAAGGCACGGCGCTCGGGGCGCCGGGAGAGTTGTTCGACGTCATGGCGCTAGCCTATACCGATGAGCAACGTGAGGCGATGAGGGTCGGCGAGCCGTTCTCGCACAACCTCAGGGTGCTGCTGGGGCGCGAAGCAGTCAGCCGCCGTGATGAGATCGCTCGTCTGCTCGGCGCGGTACGCCCGGGCGCTGTTCGAATGCCCCTGCGCTTGGCAGATGGGCGTTTGGGCTACCCGCTGGGTGGCGCTGGCGTGAGTGGTTTCGCATCGAGAGGCAGAGCCCTGAGAGCAACGCTGCGGGATCTCTTTCCTTGGTTGAGTGATGTGCAGATCGAGACCCTCGTCGATGAGGCCAGGCGTTCAGGGCATCAACTTGAACGGGTACTGAGCGACCTGAGCAATGAGCTCACGGTACTGCGCAACACGCTGGATACCTGGGTGGCACAGGGACAGGGCGAAGCCAGGGAGGATCGAGATGCCTTGCGCCAGACCTTGTTCAATTGCTGGAGACGGTCGGTCGGTGTTGGGGCGTTGCAAATCGATGCGCAACAAAACCTGCATGCCATCTTCTGCAATTTCAGATTGGACGGCTTGCCCAGCATGCCTGCGCAAGTCAGCTTCAGAGGCGTTACCAGCCTATCGATGTTGCACCTGAATCTCCTGGAAGTACCCAACAGTTTCCTGCTGGCTTTCCCCAACCTGCAAACCCTTGACCTGGGCGGCAACCTGTTGACGCGCCTACCACAACCGCTGCTGCAAATACCGCAACTACGGCATCTGAGTCTGACCCATAACCGGATTCGTCTGAACATGGAGCAAACCGCCACGTTGGCCAGTTGTACGAGCCTGGAGTCTCTCGACCTGTCCCACAATCCACTGGGGCGCCCGTTTCCGCTGGCCGGTTTGACCGAACTGCGATGGCTGAACTTGCGCGACACACACATCACGCAATTCCCCGCAGGCGTGTTCGAGCGTGCTCAGCTGGTATCCGTTGACTTGCGGGAGAACCGCATCAGGCATATTCCGGAGCAGTTTTTCCAGATGCCCGTATGGCGTCGGCGGCGGATCCGCCTGAGCGCGAACCCGTTGGGCGAGGCCCAGATGGGGCGTTTGCGAGCCTCGCTGAGGAGCGACGTTCCTGTGGTCGACGAGGAGCAAGTGTTTCTGCGCCTGCAGCACGCGCGTGAAGTCTGGGGCGATGCGGTGGCCCCGGAGCATCGCGGCTTGATGCTTGCGGCCTGGGACTCGCTGGATGAACGGCAAGATGCCGGGCGCTTTTTCCGTGTCCTTGGGCAGCTTTTGCTGTCCGAGGACTTTCGTGTCAACGCGCGGGCATTGGGCAATCGGGTAATGGCGTTAGTGCAGGCGATGGCCATGACGCCGGAATTGCGCCAGAACTTGCTGTCCGTGGCCAATGATGAGTGGGGGTGCCAGGACGGTGCAACCTGGTGCTTGAGCAACCTCGAACTGAACATGCTTGTCTGGCAGGTAGAACATGCCGCTGGAGAACATAGCGAAGGCGCCTTGCTTGGCCTGGGAAGACGCCTATGGCGCCAGGATGCAGTCGACAGGTTCGCCAGCCGATGGGCAATCCAACACGCCAGGGCGCTGGAAGGCAGCGAAGTGGGGTTGGCCTTCAGGATCGGGCTAAGGGAGCGGCTTGACTTGCCCCTGCAGGTGGGGGAAATGAGCTTCCAGGCTGTTTCAGGCGTTTTGGACGCGGACCTGGCAGAGGCAGAAGCCGCTGTGCGGAACGCGGAAACCCCGGATGAGATCGCACGTTCGATGGTTGATCGTGAATTTTGGCAGGCGCACCTGGAGCGTACCCATCCTGACCAATTCGCTGCGGTCGACTTGCCCTTCAGGCGACAGCTTGAAACGGTACTTGACGATGAAGCGCTCCTGGAGGGCGCAAAGATCGAGCAGGCGGATGCCATTCGAGATGCGCAGCGTGCTGCACGCAGGGGGCTGATGCTGGACATGACGATTCGTGCGATGGAAGCGGGGCCCGAGGAGCTAGGCATACCGGTGCGTTGACCACAACTCAGGGTAAGGGTTTACCTGGCCCTGACCAAGGCGGCTTTGGGCTATGCTCAGTCTGGGTGACGGTGGATTGTGCCAACGCCGTTGCCCTGGCTTCAGGTAGCTCGGAAATCGACAGTTACTTTTGCACCCCCCGTTCTTGTGTGAAGTGGTTTAGGCTCCTTGTCGGATTTTTCTCCGTGATCTGTAGTCATTGGTATATCGAGACAATAAGGAGATACGCATGCTCGTCCGGTCACTGACCCTCGCAACCTTGCTTGCTGTTGCCGGCCCCCTGTTTGCCGCAGACAGTGATGCGCCTTTAGCCAAGGAACTGGGTAAGGCCAGGCCGTTGGTGGTTATCGCCCCGAGCAGTGCCGACCCGACCTTGCGCGGGTTGAACAAGGCGCTCGAGGATCCGGCCACCCAGGCAGCCTTCAAGGAGCGCAACCTTGTGCTGTACAGCGTCGCCAACATGATGGGCAAGCGCGAGGACAAGAACCTCGAACAGCAGACTACCATGGCCCTGATTCGTGAACTGAAGCTGGGGGCGAGCAAGGGCACCAAGGTGATCCTGGTCGGCAAGGATGGCGAGCGGCACATGCTCAAGGACGACGACACTGGCGAGGCCATCGACCCGCAGGTGATCTTCAAGGCAGTCGATGAACTGCCTGCCAGCGAAAAGGCGGTGGCGGCGCCCGAGCCCGTAGCAGCGGCACCGGAAGCCAAGGCCAAGGACACCAAGCCGGCCAAGCCAGCCAAACCGGCGGCCCCGCCCAAACCGCTGGAAGACTGAACACGCATCATGGCCCCAAGGCACGTTGGGGCCAGCTGCCAGGTGTTGTGTATCCCACTGTATCTGCGCGCACGGCAGACCTACTGCCATACAAAAGCGCGCCCCACACGATACATCCACGACAAACCGCAACGGCCTAATGGCTCCACTTTCCAACCACTGTGGAGCTACATCATGACTCAAGCAAAAACTACCCTCGGCCTGCTCGGCGCCGCCCTGATCGGCAGCATGGCACTGAGCAGCAGCGCGTTTGCCGTCGAACCGTTGGCCCAGGGTTACCAGCTGGCATCGGCCAAGGTGGCCGGCGAGGGCAAGTGTGGTGAAGGCAAATGCGGCGCCAGCGGCAAGGTCACCCAGAGCGAAGGCAAATGCGGCGAAGGCAAGTGCGGTGACGCCTCGTTCGCCAAGACCGACAGGGACCACGATGGCAAGGTCTCGCGCGAAGAGTTCGTGGCGGTGGCCAAGGACCGTGCGGGCGACTTCGACAAGATCGACAGTAACCATGATGGCTTCATCTCCGAACAGGAAGCAGCGGATCACCTGAAGGCGATTTACCAGGCCAACGGCAAGGCCATGCCTGAAGGGCTGTTCAGCCACTTGAACAATAAGTCCTGACCTTATCCCTTGATGTGATGCAACGCCCCTCCTGCTGGTCAGGCGGGGCGTTGTGCCTGTTGGAGACCTGTTTATGCTTCCCGCACTGTTGAATACTGGGTTGGGCTTGCGCCGTGGCCTGTTGCCGGAACTGCTCGCCATGGCGCCGGGTGCAGTGGACTTTCTCGAATGCGCGCCGGAAAACTGGATTGCCGTGGGCGGTGCCTACGGTAAGGGGTTGGCCGAGTTGGCGGAGCGTTTTCCCATCACCTGCCATGGGTTGTCGTTGTCGTTGGGGGGGAGTGCGCCGCTGGACTGGCAGTTCCTCGACCAGATCCGGCAGTTTCTCGATCGCCACCAAGTGCGCTTGTATAGCGAACACCTGAGCTACTGCAGTGATGACGGGCACCTGTACGACTTGATGCCCATCCCGTTCACCGATGAAGCGGTGCACCATGTGGCGGCGCGCATACGCCGGGCGCAGACGCACCTGGAACGGCGTATAGCTGTCGAGAACATCAGCTACTACGCCGCCCCTTACGCTGCGATGAGTGAACTTGAATTTATTCGTGCAGTACTCGATGAAGCCGACTGTGACCTGCTGCTGGACGTCAACAATGTATTCGTCAATGCCTGCAATCACGGCTATGACGCCCGGGAATTCCTTGAAGGCTTGCCCCGGGCGCGGGTGACCTGCATGCACATTGCCGGTCATTACGATGAGGCCCCGGACCTCAAGGTCGACACCCATGGGGCGCCGGTCAAGGAAGATGTCTGGGCACTGTACGCGTTCGCCTGTGAACGCTTTGGGGTGCAGCCGACCGTGCTCGAACGTGACTTCAACCTCCCCCCACTGGCACAGCTGCTGGAGGAGACAG
Source organism: Pseudomonas sp. NBRC 111132 (assembly GCF_001320565.1). Lineage (NCBI taxonomy): Bacteria > Pseudomonadati > Pseudomonadota > Gammaproteobacteria > Pseudomonadales > Pseudomonadaceae > Pseudomonas > Pseudomonas sp. NBRC 111132. Next base: position 17,519 of record NZ_BCBI01000003.1, on the reverse strand, counting down.
CACGTATCCGTGACCTGCAGCGTAGCTGGGGAGGGCAGAGGCATGAATGAGACCTTGCGCGAACAGCAATACGCCTTGGCTCGCCACCTGCGCGACCCGCTGCGCAATGCTCCGCCACCTGGCGCGCAAGCACGGCGCCTGAAGATTTACCGGGAGTTATTCTATGGCGCCATCGAAGGCTTGCTGGCCGGCAGCTTTCCTGTCATGCGCCAGGCCCTGGGCGAGCAACGTTGGCATGTGTGGGTGCGTGATTTCTATGCCAACTACCGTAGCCAGACACCGTTGTTCACCGAGATTGCAGAGGCGTTCGTCGATTACTTGCAAGGCGTGCAGCCGGATGCGCCCTGGCAGTTGGAACTGGCGCATTACGAGTGGATCGAGACGCAGCTGTACCTGAGCGATGCCGAGGACCCGCTGCATGATCCTGCGGGTGACCTGCTGGATGGCGAGCCGCTGTTGTCTTGCGTGGCGCGGGTGCTGGCCTACCGGTGGCCGGTTGAGCGCATCAGCGCCGATTACCAGCCAACGGTTGCGCCAGAGGCGCCGACCTTGCTGCTGGTTTATCGCGATGCGGGGTTGCAGGTGCGCTTTGCGCGGTTGGCACCGATGGCGTATCGGTTGCTGGTGGAGCAGGGGCGTGGACGGGAGCGGTTGCAGGCGTTGGGTGGGGATCTGGAGCAGGGGCTGGCGTTGCTCCAGGGGATGCGCGAAGCGGGCATCATTGTCGGCACGGTTTGACGGCATTGGGGGCGCAAAACGCCCCCGCGATACTACTTGCTGAACCGCATCCTGAGCCAATGATCCAGGCTCAAGCGCCCGGCGCCCTTGAGCAGCAGAGGCAGCAATGCAACCAAGTAGATCAGCGGCAATTTGTAATTGCCAAAGCCCTGGTCGGTAATCGCATACCCCTGCGCCAGCTCAGCCAAACCTGACCAGTGCGCCGGCCAATGCACCGCCGCAATCGCTACTACGGTCACGACCATCAAGCCAAAGGAAGCCAGCCGGGTACCCAGGCCCAACAACAGCAGCAACGGCAGCACCAGCTCCGCCCACATCGACAGCTGCCAGTTCAGCTCGACTGGTAGCAGGTTGAAGGGGAATGGGAAGCGGGTTTGCAGGTCGGCGAACCAGTTGCTGCCATTGAACTTCTCCCAGCCGGATTCAAAAAACTCCCAAGCCAGGAACAGCCGTAACGGCAGGTCGGCGCTCCAGCTGCCGATGTGGTCGAAGGTGGTCAGGGTAATGGCTTTCATCAAGGTGGCTCCCGGGGCTAGTTGTGTGACCGGGAGTGTGTGGTTGTGGGGTGTCTGCAGTGTGTCGGCGGTGCGGGGGTTGTGTATCGGATTGTAGGTGCGCGCCTTTCAGTTGAGCTCGATCCGTGCGCACAGCCCGCCACTTTCGCGGTTGCTTAGGGTCAGTCGCCCCCCCATGGCCTGGATCAGCTGGTGGGCAATGGCCAGCCCCAAACCGGTGCCACCCGTGCTGCGATTACGCGAACCCTCCACCCGGTAGAACGGCTTTAGCACTTCATCCAGTTCGCCACTGGGTATCCCAGGCCCGTTGTCGAGCACACGGATCACGGTCATGCCGCCCTCGCGGCACACTTCCAGTTCGGCAGCACCGGCAAACTTGAGCGCGTTATCCACCAGGTTCACCAGCACTCGGCGCAGGGCATGCGGGCGGGTTTCCAGCAGGCTGCCGGTGCTGCCGTGGCGCGCCACCTGGGCGCCGCTGTCCTGATAGTCGAATACCAGGCTGTCGAGGAAGGCATCAAGGTTGACCCTGCAAGGGGCTTCGGTGCTGGTATCCATGCTGCGGGCATACGCCACGCCTTCGCGCACCAGGTGCTCCATTTCGCCTAGGTCGCTCCACAACTTGTCCTTTTCCACCCCCTCGTCCATCACCTCGACGCGCAGCTTCATGCGGGTGATCGGCGTTTGCAGGTCGTGGGAAATGGCCGCCAGCAACTGCATGCGTTCCTTGAGGTGGGCAGCGATGCGCGCCTGCAGGGCGTTGAAGGCCACCGCCGCGTAGCGCACCTCGCGGGGGCCGCTTTCATCCAGTTGCACACCGGGGCGGTCCGGGTCGAGGTTGTCCACCGCCCGGGCCAGTCGGGTGAGCGGGCCGATGGCCAGGTGCACTGCCAGCCAGGTACACAGCAACAGCACAGCCAGCTGAATCAGCAGTACCACGGGTAGCCAGCGTGCCACCGGCACCGGCGACGGGGTCACGTCGATGGTCAGTGGCGCACCGTCGGCCAGGTTCAGGTGTGCCTGGAAGTGCGCATTCGGTCCGGGGATTTCCTGGAAGGTCAGGCGATAGTCGCTGCCAATGGCCTTGACGATCGACTCGGCGGCCATCGGCGGGTCGCTGCTGGTCATTGCTTCGCCTGTCTGGCCCTGGTCGAGGCGGTAGCGATAGGTGCGCCGTTCCAGGCGTGGCAGCCAGGCAGCACGTTCGGCTGCGGGAAGGCGGTCGAGGATGGCGACCGAAGTGGCCACGTCCTGCTCCAGGTTGTTGAGCATCATCGAGCGGCTACTGATATAGCGCTCGTAGGCCTGCAGGCCGAACGACAGGCCGTAGGCCAGCACCAGGCCGGTGAAGAAGATCAGTGCCAGGCGCGAGGCCAGGGTACGAGGCCATTTCATGACAGCGACTCGAGCAATTGCACCGGCAGCGAGAACACATAGCCCTCGCTGCGCACGGTCTTGATACAGCTGGGCTCGCGGGCATCGTCGCCCAGTCGTTGGCGCAGGCGGCTGACCAGCAAGTCGATGGAGCGGTCAAAGATGTCGGCCTCGCGGCCTTGGGTCAGGTTAAGCAGTTGTTCACGGCTGAGCACCCGCTGCGGGTGGTCGAGGAACACCCGCAACAGGCGGTATTCGGCGCCGCTCAGGGCCACCAGGGTACCTTCGCTGTCGAGCAGGTGGCGGGCGGTGGTGTCCAGGCGCCACTGGCCGAAAGCAAGCAGGCGGCTGCTTTCGCTGATGGTCAGGTTGGGCGGCAGCATGCGCGTGCGGCGTAGCACGGCGTTGATACGGGCGAGCAGTTCGCGGGCCGAGAACGGCTTGGTCAGGTAATCGTCGGCGCCCATTTCCAGGCCGATGATCCGGTCGGTTTCGTCGTTGCGGGCGGTCAGCATCAATACCGGGGTGTTGCGGTGCTTGCCGGCACGCAGTTCACGGCACAGCAGCAGGCCATCGTCGCCGGGCATCATGATGTCGAGCACGATCAGGTCGACGCTGTTGGCTTCGAGAAAGGCGCGCATCTGCCGGCCGTCGGCGACGATGCTGGTACGCAGGCCGTTCTTCTTCAGGTAGTTGCCGACCAGTTCGCGGATTTCGCGGTCGTCGTCGACGATCAGGATGTGATCGACGTGTTCCATGCGCTGCGTTCCTGTGCAAAGAGGGGATGGGCGCAGTGTACCGAGCGCGTTCGCGCTTGCCTGCGGGGGTTTGTATTGCAGTGTATCTGGCATGGGTACAGATACAGCAGAAAGCACATCACCGTGTTGGGCGACACATACGGGATACCTGGCAGGCGTGAAATGGCTCTCGACCGGGGAACAACACTCCCCACACCCAAGTGTTACTCAGGAGAGATGCCATGAACGTCAAGACTTTCGCCAGCGCCAGCCTGTTCGCCGTGCTCAGCTTCGGTGCCATCGCTGCCCAGGCCGCCGCTACCCCGATGCACGATGGCGGGGCCATGCAGTACCGCTACGGCGAGCACCTGGATGTGAAGAAAGTGCTGTCGGTGCAGGATGATCAGAGCAATGCCTGTGGGCTGGTGAACACCCGCATGGACTACCTTGACTCCCATGGTCAGCCGCAGAGCGTGCAGTACCGTACCTACGCCACCGGCGGTTGCCATGACAATTGATCGCCGCCTGATGTTGAAGGTGGGTGGTGTTGCCCTGGCGCTGACGGGGCTGGGCCTGGCCGGGCACCTGATGGCACGCGACAGCTACGGCGCCATGCCGTCGCTGTCGGGCGCCAGCCAGTGGATCAACTCGGTGCCACTGGATGGCCCGGCGCTCAAGGGTAAGGTAGTGCTGGTGGATTTCTGGACCTGGGACTGCATCAACTGCCAGCGCAGCCTGCCGCATGTCAACGAATGGGCGCGGCGCTATGCCGACCAGGGGCTGGTGGTGGTTGGGGTGCACACGCCAGAGTACGACTACGAGCATGATGTCGCCACCTTGCGGGGCAAGGTGGCCAGCCTGGGGATTGCCTACCCGGTGGCGGTGGATAACGACTACAACGTGTGGAATGCCTGGGGCAACCAGTTCTGGCCGGCCCATTACTTTGTCGACCGCAAGGGGCAGGTGCGCCATGTGCACTTTGGCGAAGGGGATTATGGCGGGCAGGAACAGGTGATACAGGCTTTGCTGGATGAAAAAGGGTGATCGGCCTGCATGGCCAGTCAGCGCCGCCGCAGCACAGTGGCCAACCCGACAGTCAGCACCACGGCGCAGAGCATGGCCAGGCTGATCGTGATGGCCATGCCCAAGGTTTCGAGCAGCCCCGCCAACACCAGATAAAACGCAATGACCCCCACTGCGCCGATCGCATTGCCCCGCACCATCGCCGCCATTGCGGCCCGCCCGCCCTGCACATGGGCGAACACCACCAGCGGCCAGGCAATCACCGGGATCGGCGCCAGCATGCCGCTGGTCGCCGGGCCCAGCCAACTGGCCAGGCGGGTGATGACCATCAGCAGGCAAGTGGCAGACACCATGCGCAGGGGGATCTCCCAGTAGCGGTGCCGGGGGCGGGCCAGGGTATCCGGCGTGGGCTCGCGGCCGCTGGCGTCGATCAACACGCAGATCAGCGCCAGCGCCACGGCAATCGACAGGTACAGGCTGCCCCAGTGGGTAAACGCATAGGCGGCCAGGCCATAGCACAGCAACGCCAGCAGGACGGACGCAGCGATGCCGAGGCGGCGGGTGGCCAACAAATAGAAGGTGTAGGTGGTCTGCACCGCTGCCAGGCCACCCAGTGCACCGGGTATCGCCCCCAAGGCAAAGGCCGGGCCCTGTTCCAGGCAGAGAAAGGTGATCACCAACGCCGAGGTGATCGGCAGGCCGGACAGCAGCCCACCCAGCAGGCCGCCCCAGCGCCGGGAAGCAAGCGAGATGGCCCACATCAACAAAGGAGTGACCGTCAGTTTCAGGTAAAACAGGGTCATTGCGGGTGTATCCAGGCTAATTGAAGGCGCGCCCGCCGTCGGCATTGGGTGGGGCGCGGATGCGTCAGGCGCGGCTGGCCTCCAGGGCCTGGGCCAGGTCGGCGATGATGTCGTCGCTGTGCTCGATGCCGATCGACAGGCGCACCATGTCCCGTGGCACGCCGGCCTTCTCCAGCTCCTCGTCGTTGAGCTGGCGGTGGGTGGTGGAGGCGGGGTGGCAGGCCAGAGACTTGGCGTCGCCGATGTTCACCAGGCGCACCACCAACTGCAGCGCATCGATGAAGCGTGCGCCGGCCGCCTGCCCGCCCTTGATGCCGAACGACAGGATTGATGCCGGTTTGCCGCCGGTATAGCGCCGGGCCAGTTCATGCTCGGGGTGGTCGGGTAGCCCGGCGTATTTCACCCAGGCCACCTGTTCGTGGGCCTGAAGGTACTGGGCGACCTTCAGCGCATTTTCGGTGTGGCGTTCCATGCGCAGGGCCAGGGTTTCCAGGCCTTGCAGGATCAGGAAGGCGTTGAACGGTGACAGCGCGGCGCCCGTGTTGCGCAACGGCACCACGCGGCAGCGGCCGATGAAAGCGGCAGGGCCGAAGGCTTCGGTGTAGGTGACGCCGTGGTAGGACGGATCGGGGGTGTTGAGCAAGGCGAACCGTTCTTTGTTGTCGGCCCAGGGGAACTTGCCAGCGTCGATGACGATGCCGCCGATACTGGTGCCGTGGCCGCCAATGTACTTGGTCAGCGAGTGCACGACGATGTCCGCGCCGTGCTCGAACGGTCGGCACAGGACTGGGGTGGCCACGGTGTTGTCGACGATCAGCGGCACACCGTGACGGTGGGCGGCCTCGGCCAGCGCGGCAATATCGACAATGTTGCCAGCGGGGTTGCCAATGGACTCGCAGAACACCGCCTTGGTGCGTGCGTCGATCAACGCTTCGAGGGCGGCGATGTCGTCATGGGCGGCGAAACGGGTGTGGATGCCCATGCGTGGCAGGGTGTGGGCCAGCAGGTTGTAGGTACCGCCGTACAGCTTGGCCACCGAGACGATATTGTCACCGGCTTCGGCGACGGTCTGGATGGCGTAGGTGATGGCCGCCATACCCGACGCCACCGCCAGCGCGCCCACCCCGCCTTCGAGGGCAGCCATGCGCTGCTCCAGCACATCGTTGGTCGGGTTCATGATGCGCGAGTAGATATTGCCGGCCACCTTCAGGTCGAACAGGTCGGCGCCGTGCTGGGTGTCGTCGAAGGCGAAGGAGGTGGTCTGGTAGATCGGTACGGCCACCGCCCGGGTGGTCGGGTCGGGGCTGAAGCCCGCATGGATGGCAAGCGTTTCCAGCTTCATGCAATCGTTCCTTGAGCGTGGGTGGAAGCGTTCGAGCATGCGTCGGCGGGCGGGCGTGGGTCAAGGACGTCGTGGTTGTGCCCGTGCGCCTGCGCCGACTGTAAAGATAGGCAAAGTTTCCCCGGGCCATCATGCCGCCGCTCTAGAATCCGCCCGCTGCCAAGCCGGCCAACGGCGGGCAGCGGATCTAGCCTAGTGGAGCGTTGCTATGAAGTTGAAACACCTTTTCCGCGCAGCCCTGGTGGCGGCGCTGGTATCCGCCTTGTCGGGTTGCTGGATGTTCATGCCGCCGGGTGGTGGTGGGGGGCATGGTGGTGGCCACGGCGGTGGCGGTGGCTTTGGCGGCCACCAAGGCGGCGGCCCACGCTAAGCTGCCCCCCTGCACAGAGCGGTCAATTATTGCTGTGCGCTGCCACCGCGTTGGCCAGCAGCTTGAAAACCTTCAGTGGGCTCATTTCGATGGGCTGGTCGGCCGGCTGCGCATTCGGCGTTACCCACGCCTCGTCAGAGTGTGAGTACACCGAGCTGTAGTGCATATCGTCCAGGCTTACCCCGGGGGCGCTCCAGGACAGCATCAGGGCGAGCAGCAGATGCTCTCGCAGCCCTGCGCGTGGTACGTGGTCGGCCGACTTGGCGAGCGCAGCGAACATCCTGTGCAGAAATGCCCCCAAGTGCTCTACTTCTTCAGGTGTAGCCCGTGCTGCACTGCCACGGTACAGCGAGACGTGGCAGATCGACTTGTCGCTGACCTCCTCGGGTAGCGGAACCAGGATATCGGTCGGCATCTCCGGTATTTCGAAGCTGAGCAAATGGTCGAATCGATCGTCGCGCTCAGGCGTACGGTAGTAATCGAAGTACTGAGGCATGAAGCCATGTTCCCTGGCGGTGGTCAATGTGACGTCGATGATGAAACCCAGGCGTTGCAGACCCTCAAGCATGTAACGGATGCCTTCGTCGAGCACTTCGCGATAATTGCGGTTGCGCTCACCTTGAGCGTTGAAAATGTGCCCTTCGACATCCCGCACATCAGCCAGCAAGTTGCGCAATACGTCACGCCGGCCTGCATAGAAATACTGCCAGGCGTGCTCCCAACGCACCTGTTCGATGTCCACGGCAGGTTGAACGTGAGTGGGTAGCGCCGATTGTTTGGCCTGCAGCGCGTTGATCTGTTTCTTCAGTTCTTCAACCTGTGCTGTCAGTGCCCTTTCCTGGGTCGACAGGCCTTCACGCATGCCCAGGCGCAGTGTGTCGATACGCGTCTGCCCTGCAACTGCGTACTCGAAGCGTGCCACTGCTGGCCGATAGTCTCCCAACACATGTTCGCACCAGCGTGCGAAGGTCGCGTGCTCGCCATTCGCCTTGGGCAAGCGTTTGCTTAACTTGTTCAGTGTGCTGTCGTCGAATTCGCTGCAATCAAGCAAGACGTCGTAGCGTTTCAGGATGTTCAACTGAACCTGTTGAACGAGGGCGTCGCGATCCATGCCTAGGGGCTCCGTGGCGGTAGAGAGGGCTGCGCAGCACAGCACGGGCAGTTTACGTTGCCGGTAAATTGATGGCTACTGGCTATCGTGCTGTAGGTGTTCAGCTTGCACCGTTTCGGCGGGTGGCACGGCAGCCTGGGAACGCTGCAGCGTAGCGTTCTTGTTCGCCACGCCGAACGGCACATGCACCATCGGCAGATTCCCCGCTGGCGATTGCAAATGCGTGCGCTGGTCGTCGAAGAACACATGCGGTTTGAGGATCGACAGCACCCTGGGTTTCTCCATCCCACCCAGAAAGAAGCACTCATCTGGCGACACGCCCCAATCCTTCAAGGTGGTCACCACCCGCTCATGGGAAGGTGCATTGCGCGCCGTGACGATGGCAATGCGCAAAATTCGCTTGTACGTCGGGTCCTCGGCCAGCTTGCGATCTTCGAGCATGCGTATCAGCGAAAGCTTGCGGTACAGGTCCGCCAACGGCCCAGGCGAATGCGGGGTGCCCTTGTGCACGCGCTCATGTTCCTGAAAGTCGTCCAGGTTGTCGTTGCGCTTGTACACGCTCTCGGCCTCGTCGTCGGCGATCACGCCATCGAAGTCGAAGGCCACTCGCAGCTCTGTGTCGATTTCATCGTCGTAGATGCGTGTAGGCAGCACGCGCCCGGCCGGGTAGTTGGCGTCGATGGCTTTTTGCACGTCTTCCTCATTGGCACTGAGGAACAGCGAGGCATTGAATGCCGGGATGTATTCGTAAGGCGAGCGGCCCGACATGAACGCCGCGCGGGTGATGTCCAGCTGATAATGGTTGATCGAGCGAAACACCCGCAGGCCGGTTTCGGGCGAGTTGCGCGAGAGCAGTACCACCTCCACTGGCAATTGCTCGGGGAAGGCTTGATTGATGCTCAGGAAGCGGCGAATGAAAGGGAACGCCACACCTCGGGGAAACGGCTCGTCCAGGTTTTGCTCCTGGTGTTGGCGATAGGCCTCGACACCTTCGGACTTGTAGATGTCGTCCGAGACAGTGAGGTCGAACAGCGCACTCGAGGCAACGCCGATGACCAGTTTTTCTTCAATAGGGTAGGGCATGAGTTGCTCCTGCAAGTGGCCTGAAAGCGAGTGTACGCGCACGCTGCGTCGAAAGCCCTCAGGCCTCCGGCGCCAGCCCGAGCAGTACTTGAATCTGGTGTTGCAGCTGGCTCACATGTTCGCGCTCCGTGCGCAGAGCCGCGTGCAGCGTGCTGTTCTCCTGCCTGTGGATACGTGCGGTGTGTTCCAGTTCACGGTCGCTTTGCAGCAGGCTCCATATCTCGCCTTGGCGGACAAGTTGGAGACACACCAGCAGCAGAGTAATGCCGCAGACACCCAGCAGGGCGATTTCGATTGCTTCCATGTAACGTTCCTCGGGAGTGATCATCAGCTGGTAAGCAAAAAGATATGTCGCCAATAATTACATGTCGATAGTGATGACTTATACAGGTAAGAGAATGGTGCAGGTTCAGCGGGACTCGCCCTGGCGCGTCATGACGCAGCGGCAGGCAATTTGATATCACTCAGTGCAAGCGATGCCACGGTGGACAAGGCTTTGCCAGCATTGAGGGTGCCGTGAGCAGACGGTGCACGCCTTCACCAAGATGTGACTGGCTACTTTACATATCTGGCTTGGTCAGCCTTGTCAGATACCTGGCCAATTTCTCAATTCCATAACTCATCAGTGGATCCGGTGATGCCATTTTGATAGCTTCCCCCGCTTTATCGCAGTATCCGGATAGATTGATGAACCAGCCACACGAACACAGCACTCTGACGCCTTCCAGCGAGGCGGATGTGGACAGGGTGATCGAGAACACTATTGAGGCAGACGCTTTGACCCGGCAGGCCACCGAGCAAGGCGCGTTGCTGGCCAGTATCGAGGTGCTGAACAAGAAGCTGGTGGCAAGTACCCTGGCCCGGGTGCAGAAGGAAGGGGCGATTCGCAAGAGCCTTGAGCAGCATCAGCAGCAACTGGCAGCCAGCAACCTGGCCCGGGAAGGCCTGTCCACCACAATGACCACTGCGTTGAAGAAGCTCGCACTGGCAACCAGCGCTCAGGCAGACCGTGTGGACAGCGTGGAGTCACGGCTAGCAAGCCTGGCTGAGCGTCAATGTGAATGCGAACAGCAGTCAGCGCCTGGATGGCCAGCGTATCTGGAACGGCACGCCGTGTCGTTGCTGGCCTTGGCCGTGGCGGTCTTTACGCTGGGGCTGCACCTGCTCGGTTAACGCGGACCGGCATCGCGCAGGGTGGCTTGGCCCTGGCGTTCTATTGCCGTCAGATCAGGATGTAGTCGCTGCGTACCACCAGCGGCTCATGCGGCCCTTCGACCAGGTGCACAAACTGCCCGTCCACCTGATCGATCGCCAGGCAGTCATCGACATCGAGCAGGGCATCGGTGTGCGGCTTCAGCCAATGCGCTTGCATCCGCTGCTTGCCCAGGGCCTTGGCTGCAGCCTTGTTGTGGGCGGCAACCAGCAGGAAGCGGTGCGCCTCGCCGAACACATCGCGTTCATACCCGCCGAGGTTGATGAAATACAGGCGCAGAGCGCCGCGTGCGGGTGAGCCCGGGCGCAGTTCAATGCGCTGGCCGTCTACGCCGTGCACTTCCAACCACGAATCGATGTGCAAGCCTTGCGGGCTACCGAACCACGCCTTGCGCAGCTGCGGGTAGGCCTGTTCGAAGGTATCGGCCTGGGCGAATACCACGTCGTGGACTTCAATCTTGGCGCCGGGGTGGCGGCCTCCGAGCATGACGACGTAAAGCATGGGCGATCCTTTGCAGGGTTGATGTAAGCGTGCGGCATTAGGACAGGTGCTGTATCAGAAAGTCCACAAAAACCCGCACTCGCGCGGGCATCGCCGGGCCACCGACGAACACTGCATGGATCGGCTCGCGGTCGTCAGGGTTGTATGCCTCGAGCAACGGCACCAGCCGCCCGCTGGCCAGGTCATCGACCACGGTGAAGGTGCCGATCCGCGCGATGCCGGCACCCAGCCTGGCCAGTTGCGCCAAGGCTTCACCGCTGCTGCATTCGATATTTCCCGCCACCCTCAACGAGAACGTTTGCCCGTCGCGACGAAACGGCCAGTCGGGGGCGGCGCGGCGGAAGTTGAAGCGCAGGCAGTTGTGCCGGGCCAGGTCTTCAGGCTCAAGCGGGGTGCCGCAGCGTTGCAGGTAGTCAGGTGAGGCAACTACCACCTGGCCGGTTTCGCCAATGGTACGGGCGCTCAACGAGCTGTCCGGAAGGTGCCCGAAACGCAGCGCCACGTCGGCCTGGCCGCCGAGAATGTCGGCTACCTCGTCGCTGAGGGTCAGGTCGACCAGCACCTGCGGGTAGCGCGCGCTGAAGGCTGCCAATAGCGGCACGACGGTCAGCCGGGCATGGCCCAGCGCAGCGCTGACCCGCAAGCGCCCGCGTGGCACGCCCTGGTCAGTGATGGCCTCTTCGACTTCGAGCATGTCCGCCAGCACCCGCCGCGCGCCGCGCAAGTACGCCTCACCCTCGGGGGTGAGGGTGATCGCCCGGGTGGTGCGCAGCAGCAGGCGAGTGCCCAGGCGCTGTTCGGTGCGGGCGAGGATGCGGCTGACCGCGGAAGGCGTCAGGTTCAGTGCCCGCGCGGCAGCCGATAGGCTGCCCTCGTGTGCCACCCTGGCAAAAACCTCCATCTCTCCAGATCTGCCACTGAAGTCCATTTGTGCCTCACAAGCAAAGGTGGTTCGCAAAAAAGCAGTCTAGTGCGACTTTGAAACAGATCGTAGCATTCGCGGCATAGATAAGGAGCTTGCCATGCGTATCAATCCACCTCTCGTCGCACTCGCCATCGGTGCCTTTGGCATCGGTGTCACGGAGTTCGCCCCCATGGGCATGTTGCCCAGTATCGCCACCGACCTTGGTGTTTCCATTCCTGCTGCCGGGCTGCTGGTCAGTGCCTATGCCATTGGCGTGCTGATCGGCGCGCCTTTGATGACCCTGGCCACGGTGAAGATCCCACGGCGTTACCTGTTGATCGGGCTGATGGCCATTTTCACCCTGGGTAATTTGATGTCGGCCCTGGCCAGTGACTACGCCAGCTTGCTGGTGGCCCGCGTGGTCACCTCGCTCAACCACGGTGCTTTCTTCGGCATCGGCTCGATCGTCGCGGCCAGCGTGGTGCCGCCCGAGAAGCGCGCTGGGGCCGTGGCAGCCATGTTCATGGGCTTGACCCTGGCTACCATCGGCGGAGTGCCGTTGGCGACCTGGTTTGGTGAAATGCTGGGCTGGCGCACGGCGTTCTGGGGTATAGCCGGGCTTGGCCTGGTGGCGATGACCACGCTCTGGTACGCGCTGCCCAATGTGGCCGCGCCCAAGGGGGATGGGGCCCTGGCCGAAATCCGCGTGCTAGGCCGTGGGCCGGTGCTGGCGGCGTTGTTGCTGACCGTGGTGGGTTCCAGTGCGATGTTCACGGTGTTCACCTACATTGCGCCGATCCTGCAAAGCGAAGCGGCGGCGTCCACCACCTTCGTGACGGCCATGCTGGTGTTGTTCGGTGTCGGCCTGACCCTGGGCAACGTGTGGGGCGGCAAGGCGGCGGATCGCTCGATCGATCGCACGTTGATCCTGTCGTTGGCCGTTTTGATTGCCGTGTTGCTGGTGTTCCCGCTGGTGCTGGACTGGCCGCTGCCGACGGCTCTGGCGATCCTGGTCTGGGGAGCAGCGAGCTTTGCCCTGGTTCCACCCCTGCAGATGCGGGTGATGGAAGCGGCCAAAGATGCGCCCAACCTGGCATCGGCAGTCAACATTGGCGCGTTCAACCTGGGTAACGCGATTGGCGCGGCACTGGGTGGCGCGGTGATCAATGCGGGGCTGGGTTACCCGGCGATTTCCCTGGCGGGCGCGGCGATGGCGGCGTTGGGGTTGGTGATGGTGCTGCTGTTTGCCTGGCGTGGGCGAGTAGTGGCTGCAGCGGGGCAGGTGGCGCTGTAGCACGCTGAGTTCGCGCCCCTACCGCGACACAAGGTCGCTTCCACAAGTGCAGCGCAAGCTCCAGGTGCTGCGCGGTCTCTGTGGAAGCGGCCTTGTGTCGCGATGGGCTGCAAAGCAGCTACCGCCCCTGTACACACCCACCCCGCCCGCCGATAAAAGTCGTTGTTGGCGTTACGGCGTACCATTGCGGCCATGCAGGTGATAGGCCGGGCGCTCGCTCAGGCGTTCGTAGTAGTCGCGCACTGCCGGCAAGTGCGGGTGCTCGAATGGCGTTTCGAACCAGCGATTGACCGACAGGCCGATAGGGATGTCGGCCAGAGTGAACTGGCTGCCGGCCACATAGGCACCGGTGCCGGCCAGCTGACGGTCGAGGATGTGCATGTAACGCGACCACTCCGCGCAACCGGCCGCAAGCGCCTGTGGGTCTTGGTGGGCGGGTGAATGCCTGACCAGCGACATGAACGCGTAGCTCCACGAACGGTTCAGGTCCGAGGCCTGCCAGTCGATCCACTGGTCGATCCGGGCCCGCGCCTGCGCTTCGCTTGGATAGAACGCGGTGGCGCCGTAGCGGTTGGCCAGGTAGCGGATGATGCTGTTGGACTCCCACAGCGTAAAGTCGCCATCCTGGATCACCGGGACCATGGCATTGGGGTTCAGTGCCAGGAACTCGGCGTTGTCGGTGGGCTGAAAGCCTGACCCCCAATCCTCACGCTCGAACGCGACCTCGAACTCGGCACAGGCCCACAAAACTTTCCGCACGTTGATGGAAGAGGCTCTGCCCAGTATCCGTAGCATGGTGTTCGTCCTTGTGTAGGGGAGGTTGATCGTCCGCCACTGCCGTGCAGTGGTCAAGGGGCCGAACAGCGACGGAACCGCCCTTCGTAATGTTCTTGTAGTCCATTTCCGAAAGTAACCCTTTTCACCCCCTTGGCTATTGTGGAGGTAGCCGGAGCACCCTAGTCTCCGCACGCCCGCAACCCACCAAGCCCGGTCAGGCTTGCCTGGGGGGCGTGAAGTTGGCACCCTTGGGCGGTTTTGAACGTCTGTAACACGACAGAAGGAAGTATGCATTGAGCTGGGACAAGGTGGGGAAGCTTCTCGTCGCCGTGCTGATTGGCCTGGTGGTCCTGTTGGCCGCCTACGCGTTGCTCAGGGGCAACCCGCGCTTGGAGGCGTCACTGACCTATGCCTACCTCACTTACCCCAGCCAGTTCAGCGAGCGTATCAGCAAGGCCAGCGAACAGCTCAAGTACGAACAATTGCAGGGGCGCATCAACAACATCGAACAGGGCGAACTGAGCCATGACCAGGTCGAGCGGCTGATCGAAATGGCTCAGGCACCGTATGCCCAACTGTTCGCCAAGCCGTTCGAAGCCGGGCTGGTCGACCACCGCACCGGCTTGCTCATCGAGCTGCGCAACAGTGGTGACGCGCAGGTACGCCAGGTGAAAATCCGCCTGCCAGCCAAGGGCCTGGTGCAGGTGCGCGATGCTGCCGGCAACGACACGCTGCTGGAAACCGCAACCGCCCAGGTGGAGATCCCGGCCATAGAGCCAGGCGGTACGTGCAAGGTGTGGGTGTATTTCGACGCAGACTATTCACAGATCCGCCAGGGCGGGGTCAGCATCAGCCACGCCAACGGTGCCGCCAATGTGCAGGTGTACCACGAGGTCATCGGCTTCCCGGCCTTGGTGGCCCGCTACAGCCGCGAGCTGATGGTGTTGCTGGGGGCGCTGGCGGCCACCGTGCTGGGGTTGGGCTACGCCTGCCTGGCACGACGTACTACGCGGTAAGCGCCTGCAGAAAAATGCGGGCATGCGTGTGCTGCAATCAAAGGTTATTTGCTGCAAACGCAACGCTGCCCCATTGACCACCCTTTATAGTGCTCGGCATTACAAGAGCCATGCCGAGCCTGCCTGATGATCCCTTCCCTGGACTCCATTTTTTCTCGCCTGCGCCTACGCCAGTTGCGTCTGTTGATCGAGCTGGACCGTTGCGGTTCGCTGCACAAGGCGGCCGAAGCCATGGCCATCTCCCAACCCGGTGCCACAAAGGCCTTGCGCGAGGTGGAAGAAGTGCTGGGCGTACCGTTGTTCCAGCGCTTGCCTAGTGGTTTGGTGGCCAACGATGTGGGCCGTTGCGTGGTGCGCTATGCGCGGCTGATTCATAGCGACCTGGGGCATTTGCGCGAAGAAGTGCTGGGCATCGTACAAGGCCAGGGTGGGCGGCTGGCGGTGGGCTGCATCATGGGCGCTATGCCGGCGCTGGTCAGCGCCTTGGGGCGCTTGCGCCGCAAACAGCCACAGTTGGCCGTGGAGATCGCCGAGAACACCAGCGCCAATCTGCTCGCTCAGCTGGATGAGGGGCGGCTCGACCTGGCCATCTGTCGACCGGGCCTGGGCCGTAACGCTGCGGAATATGCCTTTGTCGAACTGGCTCATGAGCCACTGGCGGTGGTCGCGCACCCACAACACCCACTGGCTGGGGCGATGGCCCTGGAGATCGGCGAGCTGAGCCAGTACCGTTGGGTTGTCTACCCGGCCAACATGCCCATGCGCCAGGCGCTGGAGCGCGAGTTGAGCGAGGCCGGAGTGCAAGTGCCACGCTATCCGCTGGAAACCTTCTCCACCTTCGCCATCTTCATGCTGCTGGAAGATGATCCGAGCCTGGTGGCGGTCATCCCCAGTGCAGTGGCGGCCTTCGCCGAACAGCGTGGGTTGCTGGTGTCGCTGGCGGTGCAGCTGCGGGCGTTGAGCGAGCCGTTCGGCATCGTGCACCGGGTAGCGGCGCCATTGTCGCCAGCGGCGCGGTTGCTGGTAGAGGAGTTGGTAGCTGGTTGACGCGCCACAGTGCCTATCCACCCCCGACCCGTTGTTGCAGCGCTGGTGGGGATAAGCAATGGTTATTGGTAGATCAGCTCTTTTCATTATCGGTGGCCGTGACCGGCGTTCTAGATTGTACCGGCACGGCCTGCCTGCAACCCTGTAACTGCATTACATCTAGGAGCAACCCAATGGATCTAGGTATTACCGGCCGCTGGGCCATCGTCTGCGCGGCCAGCCAGGGCCTGGGCAAAGGCTGCGCCGAGGCGCTTGGCAAAGAGGGCGTCAACCTGGTCATCAATGCCCGTACCGACGCCACCTTGCAGCAGACCGCCAATGAGTTGCGCGCGGCTAATCCGGGCATCGAGGTGCGTACCGTAGCCGGTGATGTAGCCGATGCCGAGGTACGTCAGGCGCTGCTGGCGGCCTGCCCGCAGGTCGATATTCTGGTCAACAACGCCGGTGGCCCGCCACCGGGGGACTTCCGTGACTGGGGGCGTGAAGACTGGCTGAAGGCGTTGGACGCCAACATGCTCACCCCCATCGAGCTGATCAAAGCGGTGGTCGATGGCATGGCCGAGCGGGGGTTCGGCCGGGTGGTGAATATCACTTCAGGCGCAGTGAAGGCACCGATCGACATACTGGGCCTGTCCAATGGCGCCCGCAGTGGCCTGACCGGCTTCATCGCCGGACTGGCCCGGCAGCAGCGCCTGGCGGGCAGCAACGTGACGCTGAACAACCTGCTGCCCGGGGCGTTCGACACGGCGCGTCTGCAAAAGACGTTGAAGGCGGCAGGCGGTGATGTGCAAGCCACTGCCCAGGCGCGGCGCAAGGCCATTCCGGCGGCACGCTTTGGTGATGCCGGGGAGTTCGGTGCTTATTGCGCGTTTCTGTGCAGCGCGCAGGCCGGATACATCACCGGGCAGAACCTGCTGATTGATGGCGGGGCGTATCCGGGTACGTTCTGAAAGCTGGGGCTGTAAAGCAGCCCCAATATTCAGATTGAATCAGCCCGGTGATCAGTGAATCGCCACCGGGTTGATATTGACTTGAGTCGAGCCCTTGTACAGCGGCTGGCCCAGCACGAACAGGAACTCGAACGCCTTGTCTTTCACCAGCGCGCGCGTGTCGATCAATTCCAGGTTGTAAATGCCACGCTTGGCCAGCATGAATTGGTTGACCGGGAACTCTTCACCGGTCGGGTTGGGGTATACCTCGGAGGCCCAGGTATCGCCACCGAAGGCGACGATGCCCTGATCCGCCAGCCATTCGGCAGCCGGTAGGTCGATGCCTGGCTCGGTGGCGAGGAACTGCTGGTTATCCTTGCCGACCAACTCCAGCCAGCCGGTGTTGAACAGCACCACATCACCCTTGCGCAGGGTAATGCCTTCTTTCTTCAGCACCGCCTTGATGTCTGCGACGGTAAACGCGGTGCCACCCGGTACGATGGCCTTGCCGAAGTAGGCCGTCATGTCCAGCACCACACCACGCGTGACCATGGGCGGTACTTTCTCCACGCCGAGCTTGGTCACGCCTTCGACGGTGACGAAATCCGCAGCCTTGTTGCCGTTGTAGTAGACGTTGTCGATGCCGATATGACCGATGCCGTTGAGCTGGGTGCCAACGCCGGTCCAGCCGTTGACCAGTTCATCGTTGAAGCTGAACTTGTTGCGGCCGAGGGTCTGGCCG